>NZ_JBAJII010000005.1 GCF_036867195.1 Arthrobacter sp. Soc17.1.1.1 | reverse complement strand
CTGACTGAACAAGTTCCTTGTTGATGGGCACGGTTCCTACCTCGTTCCTTGGTTGTAGCGCTGGTTCACGGATTGGCTGGTTCTGTGGGTTGGATGGCTTCGACCAGCCATGGATCGTCCTGCCCGACCCTGTGCAGCAGGACCGACCATGGACCGGCGTTTGTGGAGAACTCGGCCGTCACGGTGAGAGGGTTGTCCTTCTCCCGAACCAGAGACGGACCGGACAGGATCTCGTTCACGCGCACGTTGGCTGGATCGATGTACTGGGCGTCCTCCGCATACTCCTCGGACAGGTGCGGCAGCAGGTCCGTGTACCAGCGACGCTCGGGTACCTCAGGGCGTGCGAACAGATCCATGACCTCTACCGCGACTGCCTCGACCTCTGCGTTCGTCGACGGCGACCAGGTGACATCGGGGACGCCCTCGTAAAACTCGTCGTGTGCATGGCCGTCCCCACTGTGGTGCGTCTCATGCGACGTCGGTGTTGACGAACGAGCCTCATCTTCGACGCTGGAGGCGGGCGTGAACAAAGCGCATCCGCTGACGAGCAACGCGCTCAGTCCCACGGTGGCCGTCCGTGTGAAGACGATAGAAATTCGCATCAGAGTGCTCCCTTGCTACGAAGGATCGGTTCGGGATCGACGGTCGGGTTGGTCGGGATCGAAGGTTCGGCCGGGGTTCCTGTGAAGAACTCAAGGTGAAGGTGGGTGCCGCTGACGTTGCCGGTGCCACCTTCGGTGCCTAGGGGCGTGCCGGCGGCGACGGTATCCCCGACCTTGACCTTCAAGCTGCCGGCAGCGAGGTGGTAGTGGCCGATCGTGAGTTTGCCGTCGAGAGTGGTTCCGTTGACGCGGGTACCGAACTGTCCGTCGTTCTCCCGGGCGATGGTGATTTTCATATCCGTGGCCGCCACCACCGTGCCGCCGGAAGCGGCTGTGGTGCTGGACAGGTCGAGCCCGTAGTGGAAATTAGCCAGGACGCCGCCGGCGGTCCCAGCGGGTGCTCCACGGGGACCGTATCCGCTGGTCACCGTCGATCCGGGCAGAGGGTTCACCCACTTGCCCGACAGCTCCCCAATGACCGCGTTACTGGCTGCAGGGCACGCTCCGGTGGAGTCGATCCCTTCGATGTCGCCGCCGGCAAGAGCCTTGACGACCTCAGTGGCCGGCCCGCGGAACTGCGTGTAGTGATTTGGGTTGTCGTTGCGCTGAACCCGGTGGATCGCCGTGCTCGGCTCGAGCGCTTCCCATCCCTCCACCTTCATCAGCTGCTTGAAGAAGTTCGTGGCGCTCACGCGCGGATTCATGCGGTCTTCGAGAGAACCCCACGCCCCGTTATCACGCTGCTGGAACAGTCCTCGAGAGTCTGGCCCGGCGGCATCCCCGTAAGTCTTTACCTCGAGTGTGGACTCACCGATCGCTGTCTGAACACCGAGAATCTGGGCGGACACCGGGAGCTTCAGGTCGGTTGCCACACCCATGATCTCTGCAGCGTTTTGCAGCTGGACACCCGAGAAACCGGCAACCGATCCCTCGACCGTGCTTGCGTCACCGGCAACTCCGGGTGCTGCACAGAGACCGCTGGCCGCTGGCGCGCCGGTCATGCCGACGACCGCGATGATCACGATCATCAGTGGAACGAGGCAGATGGCGGCCACGACCGCAATCAGTTCCCCGCCCTTTGTGTCTTGCACCGCTCCCCCTCAATACGTGTCGATAGACCCAACTCTTACACATAAACAACCCAACTGCACACTTAAAGTGCTAAGTTGGGCACAGAAATTAGCTCGTTATAGGAAGGTTCGGCAGAATGGAACGCATGCCCCGCCACGTCCGCCCCGAAGACCCCATGTGGTCGCAGGACCTGGATGCCGCCATCGTTGCGTATGGCACCGCCGTCAGGATGCAGATCATCCGCCACTTGAGGATTAGCGGTCCGTCGATGCGGTACCAGATCCAAGAGGCGACGAACATCAACGCGAGCGTGCTGACTCAAAGCCTAGGAAAGCTCGAACTGACGGGGGTCGTTACTGCGAACCTTCCCGCCGGCGAGCGATCGACGAGAGCTCTTACCTACGCCCTGGATGCGCGCCGAGCTGACAAGCTCTTGTCGCTCATCGCCGCATACGTCAACGCTCGAGGCGACACCCACACCATTTAGGCGGAAGCCGGCGCGCAGTGCAGCAGAGCGGACGGCTGAACTCATGCGCCCAGCATAGACCCAAAACTGAAAATATTTCAGTCTGAAATATTTTCAGATCCGGGTGTTCATCTCTAGTTCTCCTGAGAGGGACGTCGAGGCAGGTTGCGGAGGGCTTGAGTGACTGCTCGCAGGGCGTCGATGTTGACCTCGCCTAGCGCCCTGGCGGCGTAGTGCTCAACCTCGGATATGCGGTAGGCCTCGATGAGCCTCAGCTCCGCTTCCACGCGCTCAGGGATGGGGCCTGAGCGCTGCAGCAGGAAGTTCTCATCGACGTCGAAGAAATAGGCAAGTGCCTTCAACAGGGGTGGGTCCCACCTGTTGTCTGCGGATCCTGCAAGTAGGCGGTGCCACCGAGTTTTGGTGAGGGTAAAGCCTTGGTCTTCGAGGCCTCTGCGGATGTCCTCGTAGGTGAAGCTGTCAGCGTCTTTCTCGTGCACGATGTCGAGTAAGAGTCTCAGCTTCGAAGCGACAACTTCCTTGTCGGTTCGAGGATCAACCGGCTCATTATCGTCGCCCAAGGTGACCTCATTTCGACTCATGGAATGTGCAAGAACTGGAATGCAAGAGTGGCCACAGGGACGGCTGTGGACGCTCCTTAGGCTGGTGGATGCTAGAGCTAAGCGGCAATCAGCGTATAGGAGATGCCGAATGCAACAGCACCGACGAGAAAGCCGACGATCACTTGTGCCGCTGAGTGATCTTTCAGATACACCCTAGACCAGCAGACGAGCGGGGCGGCTATAAGTACTGGCAGCCCTGCCCATCCGAACATCAGCAACGAGGTGACCGTGGCACCGCCGAGTGTCATCGCGTGCCCTGAAACCTTCCAGACAGGGCTGATGACGATCAGCGTCACGATCCCGGCGAAAATGCCACCAATCAAGCCCCAAAGGGGTCGTGGGGTGTCCATGAGTGTGAGTAAGCCGGCGCCAACGAGCGCTGATCCCAGGGTCCACAGCATGACTCCGCGGCGCTGCCGCTTGTCCCCTACGTGGTGGTCGGTCAGTCGCCCACGACGCGCCATGACTACCACGACGGCGAAAGGCACCAAGCAGATCGTCAGTGCGGCGATGATGCCGGTCATTACGAACGGCAGCACCGGGTTCTGAAGAATTGATGCCAACACTAGAAGCACTGACAACACCAGTGGCGGCTGGGCTATCTCAGTTGCAGTCCGCGCAATGCGGCCCACCGGGGACGTCCTCACTTCGTCACTGATGGTCTGAGTGCTCATAAGATTTCCTTTTCTTTCACTGTCATATCGAAGGACCTGTCGAACCGGTCTTCCGCTGCTGCAAGGGCCCTTGCGGTCAGAGCGGGCAATGAACGGTGTTCCTCGGTGACACGGCGATCACTCTCGCGGATGATGTGTTCGTACACGGCGCTTGATGGATCGGCGTGTAACCAGGCGGCTCTCATCCTCTGCAACGAGCTTTGAACCTTGGTGGAGTCGTTGATAGTTGCGGGCGAGACCTCCAGCACAAGCAGCGTGAGCCGGTTGACCAGATCGAACGTGCGAACAACACGTATGAGCAGGGGCAGGGCGAGGCTGAGTGAAACGATCAGCACACCGCCGTAGAGCAACGGGGAGAAGGCACCGTAGAGAACGGCTCTAAGTCCTGCCGGTCCGGCGTCCAGAGCCTGCAGCTGCATGTACACGATTTCGTCGATGCAGGCGACAGCCATGAACGCCATCCCGACGGCAACGCCGCGCGCGCTTACTCTGACGGCTCGACTCGACTGAGGTGCCAAGCAGGTTTTCACGACCGAGGCTGCAAGGAAACCCAGTGCAGCCATGTATACCGTCGCGTAGATCAGAACTGCCGGCTGGTCGACGTTTTCTGGAACGAATCGCTCGGTGGTGGGCACGAAGTGTTGGAACAGGAAGGGAATGACAATTGCGGCCGTGACAAGAAGCAAGAATGAACGACGGTAGATGAACCTGCTGCGGTCGGCTTCGCCACCGAACGCATGCACCACTCCGTCGCGGATGAGCCACACAGCGTAGGTGACTGCGAGGTTCCGCAGCAGGTGCAGGACATTGTGACCGCCGAGTAGTCCGTCGAGTATCGGCTCGGGAACCAGGACGCCGGTGCTGAAGAGTCCGATGAGCCCGATTCCCATGGCCGCGAGGAACGCCGTCGACGAGCCGAACCGGATCACGAACGTAAGACGGGAGACAAACGCTACTGCGAGCAGCCAGAAGGCAACCTCGATCACAAGCCGAAGAT
Source organism: Arthrobacter sp. Soc17.1.1.1 (assembly GCF_036867195.1). Lineage (NCBI taxonomy): Bacteria > Bacillati > Actinomycetota > Actinomycetes > Micrococcales > Micrococcaceae > Arthrobacter > Arthrobacter sp. Soc17.1.1.1. Next base: position 43,593 of record NZ_JBAJII010000005.1, on the reverse strand, counting down.
CCGCTCGGCAGCAGTTAAGTTGCCCTGCGTGGAGCCGAACATCGCATCAGCGAAAACGAACGCAAGGTCCTCCGCTGCACACTCGATGTGGTTCGTGGGTCCGTCGACCTGGCGGAACATCCAACTCACACCTTTTCGGCTGCCGATTCCACGAAAAAAGCCAGATTCGGCCATGGGGTGGCTCTTGTGGCTCTTGTGATCGAGCACGATGTGCCCCAGCTCGTGAAGAATTACGTGAAGCTGCCATACCCGTCGGCCCGCTGCGTATTCGATAAGGCCGTGGGTCACGAAGTCCGTCCACTGACCTGTGATGTTGTGTCCGAGTGACCCCGCCGGCACCTCACGAAGCGTCAAAGGCTTCCCATAGCGTTTCTCAACGGCGACCAATAGGTCGCCTAGCTGCGGCCGCGAAGGAAGTTCGAGCGTTGCGAACGCTGACAGGGCTGCCCCAGATCGCTCCACTTGCTTCTCCTGTCGTTCTCGACGTGTCGTGTGGCCCGCCGAGGACAGGGCGCTGCAGTCCGTTCCCCAACGGTACTGAAAAAATTTCAGTGATGTGTAATATGAAATTTACGATGTCGGCCAGGACGGTCGACGTTCCAGCAGTACGTAGACGAAGACCGAGCCGAGTGTACCGCCCACAGATGACATCTCAGGAGGTTCGGTCCGAACCCTGCGATCGAAGGGTCCACGATGTTTAATCCCGACACGCTGACGATCAGCCAACTTAATCCTAAGAGTTATAGATAGGTTCGAGCCATGGGTCAGACATTGCGGCGAGCACGCGGTACCAGCAAGGGCAACATCCAGGCCGGCTACATCATCCCGCCGGAGTCCAAGCAACGTCTCGCTGATGTGTCCCGCCGCCTCGGAATCAGTGCTTCCGAGGGACTTGAGTTGATTCTTGAGCATCTAGAGCTCGACGCTGATGGTCTCCCAACGTGGGCAGATCGAGAAAACATTCCGGAGGCTTTGCCCATGGCGCAGGCCAGTTAAACGAGGAAGGCCCGCCTAGCCGGCGGGCCTTCGTCCAAGTTTTCGAGCTTCACACCGCATATCCGCCAAGATCCGTCGGTGAGGAGCTCCTCAGTCACTGCTTTCGCTGTGCCTGTTTGCTACTACGAGAAGGATTCTACTACACGTGCTGGAAGCTCCTCCAGTCGTTTCGGACGCGCCGCGCCGCAACGATTCCAAGAAGGCACTTTGGGCTCTTGCCCCGCTAATCGCCGGTCAGCCTGCCTACAGGCTTGGCCGCCGGATCAACGGCGCCCTTCGGTATCAGCAGTCAGCCACGCGACCCATTACCGGCACCTTGCCGGCGGCGCCGGCCGCTGTGATGATCCATGATGTCGACGGATCAGTCCGAACTCTCTGCCTCGACCTGGACACATCCCGGACCGCCCGGCGCGCCGTCGTTGACGCCGACGCCGCACGGCTCGGCCAGCTGCTCACCGGCGTTGGCCTAGCGTTCGTCGAGGACCGTTCCCCCAGCGGTGGACGCCACCTGTACATCCCGCTACAGGAACCCATCACCGCGGCCGACGCCCGACGCCTCGTGGAGGCACTGCAACTGCACGCCCCGAGCCTCGACCCAAACCCCCACCAGAACGTCACAGACGGCTGTATCCGCGTTCCAGGTTCCCCACACAAGCTCGGTGGCCACCAGATTCTCATCACGCCTCTCACCGAGGCATACGGCATCCTCCGCCGCCGGAACCCCACTGCGGCGCTGACCGCGCTCAGGCAAACCCTCGCACCGGAGCTGCACCGCCTCGGACAGAACAAGGGCCACCAGCAGCGCACCGCGGCTGACGCGATCGCCACACTGCGTTCTTCCGCCGCCGCCGGGCACACCACCCTCAGGGCGTCCTCGAGGGCGGGAGAACGCTCTGTCCTGCGTTCCGTGGCCATTACCGGTGTCTACGACACCAGCACCTACCCCAGCGACTCAGAGGCCCGCATGGCGGTCCTCAACCACTTCGCCGGTTGCGGCTGGACCGTCGACCAGGTCCGCGCCGGCATGACTGACCAGCTCGCCGGCCTTACAGCGCTCTATGGAGACACTTCCCGGATCAATCGCCTGTTGCCCGGGGAGTGGGCCAAAGCCCACGCCCGCGTCACGGCCAAAGCCCCTGCAGAACGAGCACGGGACAGGTATGCACCTATCTACAACACAAGCCAAACTCAACTCACGCCCCCCTCGCCCAACCAAGCCTCAATACCAAGTGCGGCAACGATCCACCAGCTTGTGAACGATCTGGAGGTCATCAACTACGCCATCCTTGATTCACACTTCGACCAGCTAGGCCGTATCGGGATCTCGCTAAAATTCCTCATGCGTGCACTCCTCGGATTCATGAGGACGAACGAGACCAACATCCTCGACGTCGGCTGCCGTTCCCTCGCTGTCGCAGTAGGCAAGGACCACGTCACCGTCGCCCGACTCCTCGCAACGCTCGAACGCACATCACGCGGCATCATCACCCGCATCCACCGCGGCCGCGGACGGAACGCCGACACCTACGCCATCGACCTCCCCGCCGACCTCGAGCAGCACGCACGCGTCCTGCCGTGGCGAAAAGGCAAGATTTACGGCATCCGGCCCGTGTTCCGGGCCCTTGGAGAGGTTGCAGCTCTCGCCTATGAGGGCATCGAACGAGCACGCCACTCCCCCACCACCATTGAGTTATCCCGCGCGACAGGAATCAGTCGTAACACCCTCAGCGACCGCCTTGCCACCATGGAAAACCTCGGCATGATCCGACGGCACCACGGCGCCTGGCAGATCACGACCACCACGAACCTCCGCCAGCTCGCGGACAGACTTGGAGCCACCGACGACTACAGCGCTCAGATCAGCCGCTACCGCAAGGAACGAGCGGCGTGGCACGCCTGGCTCGACCGCCATTTGGTCCCGCAGCTCAACGAACACGAAGTGCATGACCCCGACGTCGACGACTACTGGCTCCCGCCAGCTGACGACGACCACAAGCACCACCTGGCCCTATGGAACGCCAGCAGAACAGCAGCTTGACGACCCCACGGTCGTGAGCGGCCTCCTGCCCACCTGGGCACGGCCCAAGCTCCCCCACGCTCCGCTGCTTGGCCCGCACACACGACGCTCCTATAGGTGTCAATCGTCGTGCGGTGGCAGAATTGAGCCGGAGCACGGGGCCCGTTCAGGCCTCGGCCGGCTGAGGCCGCCTTCGATGGTCCTCACGGTGGGAAGAAGGACTGAGTCATGACGATAGAGCTGCTCTACATCGAGGATTGCCCGAACTCGGTGCAGACTCTCCACCGTCTGCAGGTCGCGGTCGACAAGACGCTTCCTGGCACGTCAGTGGAGGCCACGGTGATTGATTCCATCGAGAAGGCAAAGACCCAGCACTTCGCCGGATCGCCAACGATCCTCGTTGACGGTGTTGACCTATTCCCGTCCGAGGGACGCACCACCGATCTTGCGTGCCGCATCTACTTCACTCCCGACGGCATCGCCGGATCCCCAACTCAGGAACAAATCGAAGCGGCGCTCACAGCACGTGTCTGACATCCCAGATCTCGACTGCTCCTGCTGTGGTCGCCCATACCCACGCCGGCGCCTACACGCACTCACCGACACTGTTTTCATCTGCCGCCGCTGCGCGCTGTGGGTAGCGCTGCGCCTCCCACAGCGCGACCGCTAGAGCTCCGGTCCTCTGCCCACAGCCGGGGACAGTTCTTTCGGGCTATCCACCGCTACTACTGCTCGGGAGCTTTCCCTACGGCTCCCTATATTCAGCCGTGGATAACCCAAACTGACCCCAACCGTGGACAGCTCAAGTGGTCACGGTTCGCAGCGTAGCAGCGAACGAGAATCGGCCGTGCAACGAGCTGCTGACGGACCGTGGTCCTCAAGGAGCTGCCGGTACTGGCTGAGCAACGCATCGTTTCTCGTGCGTCCGCGCTCGAGGCGCGACAGGTACGAAGGCCATTGGTGAAGGTGTTCGGCCGCATGTTGCAGCGTCATGCCGAGCTCATGCCGTAGCGGCCGTATGTCGGTGAACGTCGGCGCTGGGACGGGATTCGTGATCTGACGGTAGACCTCGCGGGCGACGTAGCGTTTCAGGCACCGCATGATCTCTCGTTTGCTCCTTCCCTCAGCTGTTCGCTTGTCGACGTAGTCCTTCGTCCGGGAATCGGTGCCCATCCTGACTAGGACGATGTGGTGGAGCGCACTGTTTGCGTGGCGATCTCCGCCACGGCTTAACCGGTGACGGGTTGATTTACCGGACGATGCCGGGACCGGGGCGACGCCGGCGAGTGCCGCGAACTGGGCCTCGTTGTTGATGCGCTGTTTGTTATCGCCCACGGTGACGAGCAGTTGCGACGCGACGTCGGTGCCGACCCCTGGCAGATCACAGAGCAGTGGTGCGTAGGAGTCGAGGATCTCCTGCAGCGACTCTGTCGCGGCGTCGATCTCGATGGTGAGGAGCTGGTACCGCAAAGCGAGGGTCTTGAGCACTCGGGCAGTGACGTAGTCGGGGTCAGCGAGGTGACCGGCCGGGCGGGATCTCGCCATCGTCGTGATCATGGGCACTGTTGGTATGCCCCGGTACTTCGCTCTGATCTCATCGGTGGCTGAGACGAGGATGTCGCGGATCTGGTTGATCGTCGCGGTTCGCGCTTTGAGCGCCGAGGCCCTGCCAGCCCGCAGCACACGTAAGCACTCCACGGGTCCGTCCTTGGCTTTTGGAACGGCGGTACTCGTCCCCGCGAGCACTGACCGAGCGGCCTGGTACGCATCAAGTGGGTCTGACTTCCCGTGTAATCGGCGTTGCTGACGATTGGGTCTATTCACTTCAGTGACGGAGATCCCGGCTTGACGGAGGATCCTGGTCAATTCCGCCCCGTAGGTACCAGTTCCTTCGATGCCCACTCCCCCGACGTCGCCGTGAGCGGTGATGAACTCGACGATGGCGCGATAGCCCGTGCTGGTGGCCGAGAACTCCTGATCCGTGAGAGGTTTCCCGTAGTCGGTGATAATGGCGACGTGGTGAGTGTCTGCGTGGGTGTCGATGCCGACGAAGACCTGGTGTTGTTCCTGATCTGACATGCGTACCTTCCTGAGGTTGGGCATCACACGTTGGACGAGCAGACAATACGGTGAGGGGACGTAGTCAAGCTCCTATGAGGTCATACCCGCTCCGTGTGAAGCGATCGCGCACCGGCGGACAAGTCGTGTGCTGGACAGCAGCCGAGGCCACGTCACGTGGACAAAGGGTCACACCGGTGACGCGATCAATACCATCATTACCGTGGACAGCAGGAACCAGCATGATCGCCTGCACACACCCACCACGTCACCCGCGCATCGTCAGCTCACGTTGAGCGAGCGGTGGGCGTGCACAACCTCAATACGTCGGCAGGGACCATTACCACTATTAGAGGCATTAGGGACGAAAACAGCCGGCGCTCTACGTGAATGGGGTAGAACACGGAGCACCGACTGCCGCAATCAACCGTACAAGGTCTCTACAGGCGATGGCTTGCGGGCCGGGGTCACCGGCCCCGACGATTCTCAAAAGTAAGCTCGCGACGCGTGCACTGATTGGGTCTCACCCACGCCTCACGAGCTCGGGAGAACTCCACCCACTGCGCGTACACCGCAGACGATGTCCACGCCATCGCAAATCCTTTGGCGGACTGCCGGCTTCCGTCGGGATATTCAAGCTCGACCCAGATCGGGCGTGCCTTCGCCGGCTCGGTCACGGCGTCGTCGGGTTTTTCGAGCTGCAGCGGAGCGATGAACCGATCAGCACTCGGCGGGATGCCATGCCACCCAGGACGCGGCGCCGGCACGGGTGCCGGAGGTTTCGGAGCTGGTTCAGCTGTCACTGATCCGTCCGGATCGCAATGATCTTGTACCCGTCGGGAAGGCGCTCAAAGAGTATCGCCCGCGCGGCCGCGTAGTCGACGCCCTCCGCGCCGATGTGGTCGATGTGTCTATGTCATCGCCGCGGCGAATCGTTCCCGTGAGTAGCACGCGCCGACTCTACCCAGACGCACCGACAGCCGGCGGCCGAGACCCCAAGCGACCACCGGCACTCCCCCGACTAGTCCCGGTACGCGGTCGTACCAGCACTTCGCTGACGCTCAGTTCCACAATCAACACCTTTTTGCAGCTGCCCGAAGAGCGTACGCACTCCCTCCGACCCGTCTACGGCTACGCCGCGACGACCCCAGAACTTTCCCCAGGCGCTGCGCTTATTTCCTGGAAAAACTTCTGGGCCCCTGGCCCTACGGGTAGACAGCTCTCCGCGGAGTGCAGCGAGACAAGCTCGCCAGCAGCAAAAAGCGATGGAGAGGAAGCACGACATGACCACCACGACCCGCTCACATTCCAGCCGAATCACCCCGCAGATCAACAACCAGCTCGACATATTCGACCTCCTGGCCCTTGCAGAGCCCATCACCGCACCCCTCAGCTTCACCGTTGCCCCCTACACGCCCGAGGAGCACCATAAAGCTTGCGAACGCTGGAGGATTGAACATGGGAACCTTGAAATCTGGGGCAAGTCCCACATGTGGCACTGCAACGGATACGACTTCGGAAACAACCGCACCTTCGCCGGTGACCACCCCACCGTCCTGATGAGTGCCGACACCCGCTGTGACCACTACTACCCCGCCGCATGCTCCTGCGTCGGGGATCTGCTCTACCGGATGCACTGTGAAGGATGCGGCCACGTCACCGGCATCCACGCCAGCGAGAACGCCGCCGTCGAGGAACACCTTGACCACTGCTGGAAAGGGTGGAGGAACCTCCCCACCATCACGCGCAAAGGCCAAGACGGCCCATGGAAGATCCCCAACGACTACCCCACCGAGTGGCAGATCGAGGGAGCCCCCGTCCGAACCCTCCGCCAACCCATGGGAACCCGCCATGTCCCCGGCCGCTCCCCCTTCGGAGGTTACGACGCAGGAACCCTATCCCCATAAGTACTAATAGTAGTATTGTACCCACCGCCGTAGCTCTGGTGGTGGGTACTTTGTCGAGAGCGACGAAGATGTCAATCCCCAATGCTTCTGATGACACTAAAAGTACTCTTGTGTATATTAGTTCTATTGTTACTAACGATCCTACCGAAGGAGAATTATGGTCGCGCAAATCCTCGCCCTATGTAACCAGAAAGGGGGAGTAGGCAAGAGCACTACAACCTTCCATCTTGCCCGCAGCGCGGTCACCAGGGGCCTCCGGGTCCTCGTGGTCGACGCCGACCCGCAAGGCAACATCACGAGCGTCCTGACAGAGGACGTCGGAGACGATGCCGCCGGTCTCGCTGACGTCCTCAGCGCGCGAGCCTCGGACTCAATCAACGACGTGGCCATCGACGGAATCTGGGATGGGTTGGCCGTCGTGCCCACAGCAGGGGAGACACTCGGAGTGGTCCGCGACGAACTGGTCGTGGCCGGGGCAGGAAGAGAAGCCAGGCTCAGAAACGCGCTGCACGAAGTGCGCGACGACTATGACCTCGTCCTCATTGACTGCGCACCGAGTCTGGACACTCTCACGATCAACGGCCTCACCGCAGCAACCGGAGTCGTTGTCGTCACCCAGTCAAAGCTCTGGAGCGCCAACGGGCTCGCCAAGCTCCTCGACACCATCGCCGCCGTGCAGGCCCACTACAACCCCCAGCTCCGTATCGCGGGCATCCTCGTCAACCAGCACGAAGCACGCACCATCGGGGGAGCCCACTGGGCAGAGCAGATCCAAGAAGCCACAACAGTCCGGGACCTTCCACTCCTACAACCGCCGATGCCCAAGCGTGCGCTCATCGCAGATTCTGCTGAAGCAGCACAAGGACTCGACGAACTGGGAGTCGACGGACTGGAACTCGCCGCTCTCTATGACAGCTATCTCGACGTACTGATGGATAGGAAGTAACACCATGGCCAACCGCGCAGCACCCCGAAAGTCCACCCTGGCCGGTACATCTCCGGTAACCGCAGCGACGCAACCAGCACCAAGCGTTGAGACCGAAGTGGCTCCGCCAACCACTACATCAGTTCCTCGAGTGCAGTCGCCGGCCCCTAGCCCATCGAGTAAGAAGACGAAGGTCGCCTACTACCAGGACGCTGAGCTGGCAGCGAGGATCAGGGGAGCCTTTCAGGCGACAGCCCATCTGGAGAACCATCGCAGTTTCTCGGACTTCCACGCCGCCGTGATGGAAGCCGAACTCGAACGGCTCGAGAAGAAGTACAACGACGGTCGTCCATACGAAGGAGCTGCACCCAAAAGCGGTCGTCTTGGGCGCCCTTTGGACTAAGAATCCCCTTGTCGTGAGATGGTTCTATTGGTACTATTAGTACTAATAAACCTAATGTATCTAAGGGGGACGGATCAATGACACTCACGCTATACATCAAGCCAGAAGGTTGCTTCGGGTGCGACAAGACCAAGCAAAAGTTCACCGAGGCCGGCATTAGCTTCACCACCGTGGACATCACCACGAACGACAATGCTCTCGCCTACATCACTGAGGAGCTCGGGTACACCCAGGCGCCCGTTGTTGTGTACGAGAAGGACGGCAGCGAGGATCACTGGTCCGGTCTCAACCCTGACAAGATCAAGCAGGTTATCGCTAGGAGGACCGCATGAGCCTCCCTGTTGATCCTGCGTTCACTGGTACTGACGACGCACACGAGACGGTTATTGAGTTCACCCGGTTCGTGCGTGGGGGAGGGGTACCGGAGCGGTTGGACTTCAACCACACAAGTATGCGCATCGCCCGGATGCAGTGGGACGACGAACGGCAGGGCGAGATCTACGAGCCGAACGAGGCGTGCGACCTCGCAGGATGGTTGTTCATCGGACCCATCCGAGACCGGATCATGGCAGACGCGATCAGCGTCACCGATGACGCGGCTACCTACCAGCAGATACTCGCTGGCCAGTACGAGGGACAGCCCGACTGGGACCGCGTGGACGTCACAGAGAAGCTCCTGGCTACGATCCTCACCTACACCCCGACCGAGGACCGCGGACCGCTGTACTACTTCCTCGGCTTCCTCAGCTGGCACCGAGGGCAGACCACCACCGCGTCCGCGTACTTCGACAAGGCACTCGAGGTCGACCCCACGAGTTACGGGCAGGTCCTTACCTCCCAGAGCGCATCACCATCAGGCAACGAGAACACCAGCACCCATACGAAAGGCAGTTGAGCATCATGGCCGGAGAGACAGTCATCACCGTCGTCGGGAACCTCACCAACGACCCCGAGCTACGCTTCACCCCCAGCGGGTCAGCGGTCGCGAACTTCACCATCGCGTCGACGCCGCGCACGTTCGACCGTCAGTCCAATGATTGGAAGGACGGGGAAACCCTGTTCCTGCGTTGCAGCGTCTGGCGCGAGGCGGCCGAGAACGTCGCCGAGACCCTCACCAAGGGAACCCGCGTCGTGGCTCAGGGCCGGCTGAAGTCCCGCAGCTTCGACACGAAGGAAGGCGAGAAGCGCACCGTCATGGAACTCGAGGTCGACGAGATCGGACCCAGCCTCCGCTACGCCTCAGCCAAAGTCACCCGAACACAGCGCGGTGGAAACGGCGGCGGCGGACCTCAGGGTGGGGGAGCGCAGGGAGGCTCTCAGCCAGGCAACACGTGGCAACAGCAGCCCGCAGACGACCCGTGGAGCGCACAAGCTGCAAGCCGCAACCCCGCCGGCGGATGGGGCAACGGCCCCGACAGCGAACCGCCGTTCTGACTATGAGTTGAGGATGGCCGGCAATCGCCGCCCACCCTTGCCTGCTTCACCCATCACTCACCAGCTGACCTGCACCCACGAACAACGCCTCTGGAAGGACCACACCATGACTGACGAATTTGACGAGTACGGTTCCCCGCGTGAAGACGAACCAACCCCCGTCATCGTGTCGTCCGCTGACGCGATCTACGACGAGCTGCGCACCATCTGCCACCACAGTCTTCCCGGAACCTCTATCCCGGCCCCCGTCGCCTACAAGGTGCTGGGGAACCTCAAGGGCGTCGAGTACCTGCTCTCGCAGGCCCTCGGCCAACTCGCGGCTGGCCTCGGGAAGTCCCTCGATACCCACGACGTCTACGAGTACGAGGACCGCGATCCCGTCCAGTCAGTTGCCACGGCGACGGATCACCTGACACGCGCGGCCGGTCTCGCCAAGCAGCTCGGCGCCGAGCTCGCGCAGGCGCAAAACGCCATTGCTGGCCAGGGATACCGGGACTGAGGCGTCGTGAGTCGGCTGCCTCGCGCCCTCTCAGCAGATGAGCTGGGAGTTCTACCCGCGACGGTCAAAGACTCATTCAGGGCCGGATGGTGGGCCTTCACCAGCCAGTGGGCGATTCCCCTGCAGCGCGTCCTATTCACCCTCATGGCGGGCGTGTACATCGCCACCATCGTGGCGCTGCCAGTGATCGACAGCCGCCCGTGGCTACCGCACCTGGTGAACACCACGGCACTCTTCCTGGTGGCGTTCACCGTCGTCTACGCCCTCTCGGTCGGTGTGTACGAACGAGCGCGCCGATCGGCCCACGCCGAGATGTATGTGAGCGCAGACGGAGATGCTGTCCTCGTGATCGAACGCGACGTCGTCAACGAAGGGCCTGTCTACCGACCACGGCAGCACACCGTGCGAAAGTCCGGTGAAGGTCAGGGGAGTCGGATGAGAGGCGAGGTAATGCCCCGGCTGGCGGCCATCGTCGACGGAATGCCCGGGGCGATGATCCAGATCAACGCACAGAACTCGGCGGTCAAGAAGATCTACCTCGAGGATTTCAAACGCTTCGACCTCACCGTCGAGGCAGGCGACGACGGATCCGCGACGATTACTTACCCGGCTCAGACGACGCCGGCGTGACGGCGCTCAGCCATACCCACCCCTCACGGTGGATCTTGATGAGGGGCTCCATGAACCGGATTTTCACCGCGGTCCTCGTGTAGGAGACGGCGTGAGCCTGAACCCGAACAGCCTTCGAGGGGTAGCGGATCCACGCGTACACCCGTCGAGGTTCCGGGAAGTCCCTCGGCCGGCAGTTATCGACGTCGAGCTCGGCCGCGGTGAGCATGACCAGCTCCTCGCGCATGACGAACTCCTCGATCCGATCATCCATCTGCTTCGCGTAGAACGCCTTGTACCTCGCGTTCTGACTCATGGCCGGGACAGTACGAGCCCACACCGACAATCACCGGCTCTGGACCTTTAGTAGGCACTCAACAAGGCTGTGCACGGCCACCGCTCGCCTGAGGAGACCTCTGCGCAAATGGTGACGTGGTGGGTGTGTGCAGGCGGTCAGGTGGTCCCTGCTGTCCAGGTGTGTGCGGGCCAAGCAGCGAAGCGAGGGCGCTTGGGCCGTGCACAGGTGGGCAGGAGGCCAATCACCCTGCAGCCGCTACTTCGTTGCGGCGTTGTAGGCGTCAACGATGGACTGTGAGACGCGACCCCGAGAGCTTGGGTTGTGCCCGTTCTCCTCGGCCCACTGACGGATCCGCTGTACTTCCTCGCGCCTGGAGTTACCCGGAAGGTTCCCACGCTGTGAGCGGCGCCCTGGGCGGCCACCAGTGACCTTTCGGCCCTTGTCCGCATACTCGGACACTGCCGAGCGGAACGTAGCAGCGTTCTCGGTCGTGAGGTCCAGCTCGTATTCGACGCCATCGAGGCCGAATCGCACGGTCTCCTGAGCAATCTCGCCGTTGAGGTCATCGACCAGTTCGATATGAACGCGCTGCGCCATTTCTCTCCTTCGTATTGTTCGGAATGTAAGCCCACTATGTCACGACGCTAGTTCCAACTATGCTCATGCTGAATTGGACCTACTGAGGAGTAAGAGGCATGGGAAATCCGTCATATGGCGCTGGCTTCCATCAAGGCTTTGAGGAAGGAGTCCAGTCCAAGGAGGGGGACTGGTCACTTGGGGCGATGGTCGGAGCGGTTGGAGGTGCTGCTGTTGTGGGTTTGGTGCACTGGGGTCCGCGGGGATTCCGGAAGATCAAAGCGTCACTAAAGGCCAAGCGCGAGTCAGTTGCCGATGGGAAGCCTGGCAACCCTACAAGCGACGACGGCGACAAGTACTTAGGCGGCCCCCGGTCGTAAACTTGGGCTATGTGTCCAGCAGCTTCTCCCACAGGGGAGCAACCCATGGTGAGCCCGGAGGTAGAGGCTCACACCGAGCAGCATCACGCTGACCTTCGCTTTTGGGCTTATGGCGATCGTGCGCGTGAGGCTGCGACGGAACTACTTATCAGAGCCTTCAGCGGGCAGTTCGCTACGCCTGCCTACCCCTGGATCGTCGACGGCGAATACAAACCTGCGGTCGACTTTGAAGCCATCGAGGGCAACCTCCAGGGACTGCTCAAGAAGGAACGTCGTCTGCTCGTGTTAGCTGCGTCCATCGGTCGCGGTGGAGTGCGAATCGATCTGGGCGATGTGATTCCGGGCCTGGACAGGACTCTCCTCGACCTTGTTCTCGCGGCCGTAGCGCACCTCGGTGTGGAGCAGCACCACTCTTCGAACCTCCTTGGAGGGACGGACCAGCAGACTGCAGAGCCGCCTCCGTTGCATTGGTGGCCGGCGTAACGCGAGCACGCCGACGACGAACTAGTTCAGTGTTTGGCGGAGCTCCGACAGGAGCTCGTACACGCGTTCTGCCTTGGCTTCTTCGGCGCTGGTATCTGCCCGTCTCACGAGTGCAGTAATTTTCCGGCGAAGTTGTTCCTGATCGTTGGACTCCGAAAAAGCTTTGAGAAAATCGATCCAATATTTGGCTGGGATTCCGGACACAGGACTGTTCACGAGCCCTGATATCCAGCTAGACATCAAACCTCTAATGCGGGCGACTCGTCCGAAGTTACCGCCGCCATCTTGGGCCGGCTTGTCAGATGTCGATGTTCCTGCGGGAGCGTATGGTGTGACGCCCTGCGGAACGTGGATGTCACTGTTCCGTGAGCCGGCGTCGCCCGCTCGGAGGTGCTTCCAGTAGTAGGTCCGCATGTCGGCGGCGTACTTAGCCTGTTCAACATATGGTTCGAGGATTCTTGGGCTGCCGCTGAGCACGTTGCTGAGGGTCCACGGAACACACACGAGGAGATCCCAGACGCTTGAAGCTTCGGCCGTTGCTTGGTACCTGAAAGATGGCTCCGCTTCCTTGCTGAGGAGATACCAGCCCTTGAGCTCAATGCCGAGGATGGGTTGTTGGGTGTTGTCCCCCCTTACAAGACGGACGTCTGGGAAGCTCTGCGAGAACCGTTTGAAGCCATAGTCCTGCCACTCGTCGTCAGGGTCCCAGACAGATCTGATGCGGTTGAGGGTGTCAACCGTTTGCACCTCGATCGCGCCGCCGAGAAGAGTGTTGAGCTGGAAAAGATCGCCTGCGTCGAGGCCTTCGATGTTGATCGGGCTCGCGAAGTGGAACGGTAGGGCATTGATTGCCTCGATGACGTTTTCGCGGAGTTTCGTCCGTCTGTCAGCCGGGTCCAGTTCGTACCTGGTCGGCGCGGGGTCTCCTGCGGGCGATCCGGCGGGGGAGCTAGAAGCCGTGTCGTCCATCGGGGAGAGATCAGTCGGCTCATCCGGATCTGTCATGAGACACGCACCTGCTCCGCGTGGCCGTCACGAGCTGCCTCGAAGAGGTCTGCTGCTTCGTTCAGTCTTTCGCAGGCTAGTCCTTGAAAGGCGACGTCAACTTCGGCGGCGAAAGCACGTCGGCCCGTGCTGACTGCTGCGACAGAGGCGGACGCAAGGCCGCCAAATGGTTCCCACACGACGTCGTTTGGGCGGGTTGTTGCTTCGACCTGGCGCACCATGAACTCCAGTGGTTTCTGGTTGAGGTGTGTGGCGCTGGCGCGGGTCGGTTTGTAGGTTCGTGGGGCGGATCGTTCCATGGCGCCTTTAAGCCGTTCGGAGTCATGCAGCGGAGGTCGCTGCCACACGTTGGTGAGTCCGTGCGCGTGGTTCCATGTAGCTCGAAGTTCATCCCAGGCCATCGCGGTGACCGGCGTTTCACCATCGAGGGAGAAGTAAGGACGGGATGTGATCTGCCCGTTCGTGCGTGCGTATTTGGCCATCAGTTCCACCATGGAGCCGGGCGGCCAGTACCAGAGCCAGTCCTGAGTGAGGTACTTCCTGGTTGCGGCATTTTTAACGCCGCAGGCTTCGTTGGAGCGGTTCAGAGGTAGGCCCGAGCGAAGCCATTCCGTCCTCAGCCATTCCTTTACCGGTAGCGTGCGGCCATCGGCTGCGGGGAGTTCGAGGCGCCTGCGGTACAGAGCGGAGACCTCAGTAACTACGGGCATTTGTCGGATCGTTAGCCCGTTCACGTTGCCTGCGATGTGCGAGAGGCCTTTATCCCAGGTGATGAGTTCCACGTACTCCCAGCCATGAGCGAGCAGTAGTGGGTGAACGGTCGCCCATCCGACCTCGGTGTTCCAGAACCAGAGGCTGGTGGACGGTTTGACGTGCTTACTCCACGCTTGAACGTGTGGCCGGTACCACGCGTCGAGTCCGCTGGCGTCCACGGTGTCGCCACGGAATCCTCGCACACCGTAGGCGCCGTCAGAGACGATGGTGTCGGGAGCTTCCCAGTGTGCGTACGCTTCCAGCGAGTTGCCGCTGTGGAATGTGAAGGCTCCGGTGGGATGACGGGTATCGGCACGGTGTTCGACCGGGCGTGGTGGTGTCCTCCGTGACGGCGTGCGCGCTGACAATGCTTCCTCTATTCCAAGATGAGACCGGCGAATGGTGCCAAAGCTCATGCTATCGGCACCAGTTCGGGTCAGGGTCAGGCGGCAAGGTGGCGCTTGAAAACAATGAGCTCGAGTTCGTCTGCTCGGACACTCGGCACCCGCCCAAGTTGTTCGGTCGCCTGAACCGCCCACTGCACGAAGAGGTTGCAGTACCGCTCATAGGTATCGGGCCACCACTCCCCAGTTGGGGCCGTTGGCCACACATCGCGGCGCAGGTTCTCAGAAACCACCTGATCGAGAATGAGCAGGCGCGGTAATTCAACATTGCCCTGCGCGAAGTAGAGGAACTTGGTGGAGAAGGCAGGGCCGTACCACCCGATTCGACCTTTGCCGTACCCGTTCGTCAGGCAGCTGTACGCCTCCTGTGGCGAGGCTCCGTCCCGGACGAGCGTCCATGCTGACACCAGCAGTTCGCCGGCTACCTCCCGTTGTTCAGCAAGGTGATCTAGCCGTTTGTGAAGGTAGGGTGCCTTCGTTCCGAGCCCCCACGCCAGGGAGTAGTAGAGCAGCTGGAACGCGTTGTCGACCGTGATGGGTGCATCACCGAGATCAAAAATCTCCTGACGACTGATTGTCGTGAGATCCGTGGTTGCTAGCTTCCCGCCTACGGGAGGTAAGGATCGCGCCGAGAGTTCACGTCGCCAGCGCGCGCCATTGGCGGGAGCGACATGCTCGAAAACCTTCGGTGAGGTCGGGATGTTCGCGAAAACGTCAGCAGGAATGGGCGCCTCTTCATTGATCATGGATCGACCTTAGACTCCACGGCTCTACTCATCTGCGCGGCTATCGCGCGAGCAGACGCGCCGCTTAGCCTGTCGGGAACCACCGTCGCCTCGAGGGAGCTAAAGCCGATCGGTCAGGCGTGCACCATTTTCACCACAGTTTCGAATACGCCAGCTGTAGCCGTTGAGTAACATCGACTCCCGCGTGCTGTGCCGCGGCCATCCTCACTCTCCAGTTGTCGCGCTTGTGAGAACGTGCCAAAGCAGTTGCTTCCATCTGTGACAACTCTCGAGCCCAGTTGATCGCGAAGCTGTCGCGATCCACAGAAACGACCACGGCAGCGTCGAAATCGAGGTCACGAAAAGCCCAATGGCGCAGGTCGCCGTGCGGTAGTGAACGTGCCTTGACCTGAAGGCGACGTCCGTCGCCGGCGATGATGTCAACGGATTCTGTCCCGACGCCAGTCAACGTCCCGTTGTAGCTCGTTGCCACGCATCGTTCCATGAGCTCACCGGCTAGGGATGAACTTGTGCGGCTGTAGCCTCTCGCCGAGATCTGACTATGACAGGTTCAAGTGGCCCCACTGTGGCGGTTCGTTTTGGACCCATCTAGCGACTCGCGGGGCTTCTTGTGACGGTTTGAAGTGGCCCCACCTCAGCGTTGGAATCATCGATCTGGTTCCAGTGGTGGAGGTCAAGAATGAGAGCACGCGTGGAGGTATTCGCAGCAATCCGTAGGGACGCCCGAGTGGAGGGCCTCTCTATTCGCGGGCTGGCCGCTCGGTATGGCGTTCATCGTCGAACGGTCCGAGCAGCGCTGGAGTCGGCGAAGCCGCCGGAGCGGAAAACACCGGTTCGGATATCGATGAAGTTGGAGGCGTTCAAGCCGGCAATTGATGTGATGCTCATCGAGGACACGGCCGCGCCGCGGAAGCAACGTCATACCGCCCGTCGGGTTCTTGCCCGGCTGGTTGAGGAGCACGGGGCCACGGAGTTGTCATATTCCACGGTGCGGGATTACGTGCGGGTCCGCCGTGCGGAGATCGACGTGGAGGCCGGCCGGCGGGTCGAGGTGTTCGTCCCTCAGGAGCATGTTCCGGGTGCGGAGGCCGAGGTGGACTTCGGTGAGGTCTGGGTTGTCTTGGACGGGGTGAGAACGAAGTGTCACATGTTCGTCTACCGGCTTTCCTACTCCGGGAAAGCCGTTCACCGGGTGTATCCGACGCAGGCGCAGGAGGCGTTCCTCGAAGGACACATCGAGGCGTTCACCGCTTTGGGTGGGGTTCCGACCAAGCACATCCGGTACGACAACCTCACTGCTGCGGTCACGTCGGTGGTGTTCGGCCAAGGTAGGCAGCGGGTCGAGAACGACCGGTGGGTGCTGTTTCGCTCTCACTATGGCTTCGACGCGTTCTACTGTCAGCCCGGTATCACCGGCGCCCACGAGAAAGGCGGAGTCGAGGGTGAGGTGGGCAGGTTCCGCCGCAACAGGCTTTCCCCGATGCCTGTCGTCGCGTCCCTGGATGAACTCAACGATCGCATCCGGGTCTGGGAGGAAGAGGACGACAATCGGCGGATCAGCGACAGGATCCGCACCGTCGGGCAGGACTTCGACACCGATCAGCCACGCCTCGCGCCCTTACCGGCGGAGGCATTCGATCCCGGGTTGGCGTTGACGCCGAGGGTGGACCGGTCCTCGATGATCACCGTCCGGATGATGAAGTACTCGGTACCGGCACGGTTCATCGGCCGGAAGGTCCGGGTCTCCCTGCGGGCGTCCGAGGTAGTTGTCTTCGATGGGCGCACGATCGCGGCCAGGCATCAGCGGATCACGATCAAGCATGGGCAGTCGGTGCAGCTCGATCATTACCTTGAGGTCCTGAAAACCAAGCCCGGAGCCTTTCCCGGCTCCACTGCTTTGGCCAGGGCCAGGGAGGCTGGTTCGTTCACGAACGCCCATGAAGCGTTCTGGGCTGCGTCCCGACGGGTCAACGGCGACACCGATGGGACCCGGGAACTCATCGATGTCTTACTCCTGCACCGGTTCATGCACCCCCAGGACATCGAAGCCGGAATCAGCGCAGCCCTCACGGTGGGTGCGGTCAGCGCCGACGTCGTCGCGGTCGAAGCCCGCCGACACGTAACCGAGAACCTGACCAGCAACCAGGACCTGAGAGCGGAGGATCTGGCAGCGGTTGGTGGGTCCAGTTCGGGCCGTCATTCCGACGGGCATCGTGGTGCTCGAGTCGAGGAACACGTGCAGCGGGTTGTCAGTCTCACCCAGCGCCGCCTCATGGACCCGGCCGCTGTCATCGCCGGTCTCCCACCCGACAGCCGGCCGATTCCGTCCGTCAGCGCGTACGACGAGCTGCTCGCCAAACGCTCCCCAGTGAACCCAGCAAACGCGCCCGCAAGCAACCCGAACAACGTCCCGAGCAGCTCGTCTGTCAGCATGTCGAAGGA
Organism: Arthrobacter sp. Soc17.1.1.1; assembly: GCF_036867195.1. Taxonomy (NCBI): domain Bacteria; kingdom Bacillati; phylum Actinomycetota; class Actinomycetes; order Micrococcales; family Micrococcaceae; genus Arthrobacter; species Arthrobacter sp. Soc17.1.1.1. Next base: position 25,658 of record NZ_JBAJII010000005.1, on the reverse strand, counting down.
GAACATCTCATGAGCCCCACCACCTCGACCACCACGGTGACTCCTACGCTGCGGCGCAGGCGTGGTCTGACCGAGCAGGCCGCGGTGGCGGCCGTTGATCAGGCGTGCCGCCGCCTACGACTCCCTACGATCCGCGCTGTCCTTGATGAGGCCCTGACCGTCGCAGGGAAGGAACAGCTCTCCTACCAGGGGTTCCTGGCCGAGTTGTTGTTGGCTGAGTGCGACGACCGGGACCGCCGCTCCTCGAGCCGGCGGGTGAAAGCCGCGAACTTCCCCAGGGACAAGTGGCTCGGGGACTTCGACTTCGACGCGAACCCCAACATCAACCCCGCCACGATCCATACCCTGGCGACCGGGGAGTGGATCCGCAAAGGCCAGCCCCTCTGCCTCATCGGGGACTCCGGGACCGGGAAATCTCATCTCCTCATCGGACTCGGGACCGCGGCGGCGGAGAAAGGGTACCGGGTGAAATACACGCTGGCCACCCGGCTCGTGAACGAACTCGTCGAAGCCGCCGACGAGAAAATGCTCGCGAAGACCATCGCCCGCTATGGGCGGGTGGATCTGCTCATGATCGACGAACTCGGCTATATGGAACTCGACCGCCGCGGCGCCGAACTCCTGTTCCAGGTCCTCACCGAACGCGAAGAGAAGAACTCCATCGCGATCGCGTCCAACGAGTCCTTCTCCGGGTGGACAAGAACCTTCACCGACCCGCGCCTCTGCGCCGCGATCGTCGACCGGCTCACCTTCAACGGGGCCATCATCGAAACCGGCACCGATTCCTACCGCCTCGCCCACAGCCTCAGCCAGACAAGCAGTTGAAACGTTGGCCACCCTCCTAGGTCGAAGACTGCCTATGACAATGGCGGGGTGAGTCATGTCTCGGTGTAGTCCTGAGTGGGGCCGGTGCGGGATCTGCGGCAGAAAGTTATTCTTCGATTTCTCCGCCGATGGAGCGTAGGTGCTGCCGGAAGGTCAGCTCCGGGTTGGCTTCCTGGGACGCGATGAACGCGGGTAAGTCGGCCTGGTTTCGTAGTGTGGTGCCGTGGTGCATGCGAGTTGCCTGGGCGCGTTCTGTGTCGCGGATAAATGTTGCGGCCTCCGCGACGTCCTCGGCATGGTCGAGGGGAACGAACAGGACCCCGTCGTCGTCTCCGAGGACGAAGTCGTCGCTCGTGACTGTGTGGGCTCCTGACATCGCGGACTCCAGGGCGGCCGGGTGCCGGGGATCGAGGCGTTGTGGTCCCACAGGCAACGCGCCCAGACTGAATATCGGCAAATGGATGGTCCGCAACTCAGCAGTGTCACGATGCAGGCCCCAGATCAGGATGCCGCTCAGGCCCGCTTGGCTGGCTTCGAGGGTCACCAGATCACCGACGCAGGCCTCGTCCTGACGACCGGTGTTATCGACCACCAGGACCTCGCCGGGTTCGGCGCGATCGATGGCTTCGAGGAAGACGTCGACGCTGCCCGAGTGCCGGGCCGGACGGACCCGACCGACCATGTGTGCCCCGCTCCATAGCGGCACGGTTCCCGCCGGCGCGCAGCGCACGGAAATGCCTAAGCGCATGCACGCGTCTGCGACGTGCGGGGTGGTGAGGTCAAGATAGATCCGGTGAAGCTGTTCTGATTCCATCAGCGAATGTTCTCCTCTTGGGGTAGTGGTTGGGATAGGTGTTGGCGTCGGTCACGGCAATCTGGATCGTCCGATGGCTGGCCTGTCCTCTAATGCATCAGACGCTCCAGCAGGAGGAATACGCCGATGAGGATCATGGCCGCACCGGAAACACGGGTCACGGTCCGGGCAGCCGCGGGGCGGGTGCCCAACACGGCGCGGGCGCCATAACCCACACCAAGGTAGATGACAGCGCAACTGGCCACATGGACCAGCCCGAGTGCAATGATCTGCCCAGCAACCGGCCAGGAACCATGGGGATCAGTAAATTGTGGCAGCAGTGCCAGAAAGAGAAGGAAGACCTTCGGGTTCAAACCGCTGATCCCGGCGCCCTTGAGAGCCTGCCGTCCCCAGCTACCGCCCATATGCACGTCACCGGCGTGCGGGACTGAAGGGCTCCTGAGCATCCCCACTCCCAACCAGACCAGGTACGCGCATCCCACCACGGTCAGCACTGTCAGTACGACCGGCGACCCGGCAACGAGGGCGCCCACCCCGGCCGCGACCACGACCGTGGCCGCCAGGTGTCCGGCCAACAAGCCCGCCACGGCCGGGACCACCGTCCGATGGCGCAGGCCCGCGGAAATCGCGTAAGCCCAGTCCGCCCCCGGTGTGAGCACAAACAGAAACGACACCGCCCAGAACGCGGCCACTGTCCCTAACGGCATAGCTCTCCCTCTCCCAGTGACGGCCCAAGCGTCTGGACCTCAGAAGAGCCTAGGGAAGTTCGCCCCAAATGTGCTTCCAACTTCTTTGTCCCATTCGGGACGGTGAGGGAGAATCTTCTTCATGGACGGGACGGATAAGAGTATTCTTGCTGAGCTGCAGCTCGACGGCAGACTTTCGCTGACCGATCTGGCCGAGCGGGTGGGGTTGAGCCTGTCGCCGTGCCACCGCCGACTGCGGGCTCTGGAACAGTCAGGAGCCATCAGCGGTTACCGGGCGCACGTGGACGCTGAAGCATTGGGACTGACCTTCGAAGCCCTCGTGTTCGTCACCATGCGCGACGGAGACCACACCACGATTGCAGCCTTTGAAGACGCCATCACCGGTATTCCCAACGCCCTCCGCGTCCAACGTCTCTTCGGCGACCCCGACTACCTCCTACAGGTCGTGGCCCACGACATTCGCGAGTTCCAACGCCTCTACGACGAGCAACTCTCCGCTCTCCCTGGCGTCCAACGACTGAGCTCCACCCTGGTCATGAAGAACGTCATAGAAGACCGACCACTACCCCTCTAAACGAACCCGCACAGCCGGTCTCCTGCACTAGTCATCAACCGGGACAACACACAGGAAAACGCGGCTCCTGATGGGGCCATATGTAGCCGTCCTCCCGGGGCCAAAAAAGGTTGACACAGCCAGAGATCTCGGTGTCGATGGCCACCCGTAGCGCGAGGAGGTCCCTGAGAGGCAGATCACCAAGACCGACGTTAAGCATGCGGTTAGCTTCGGCTTTGTGCCGTGTACTCCGGGCAAAACGTCACAACGCCGACGGCTTCGATCGTTAGGCCCTCCACGATGTTGAACGAGGTTCCGGGCTTGGGACTAATTCGCTCTAGGACTTCCTTTCGCATACCTCCGCGGCCGTAGATGGCGCAGATATCGAGTGCCATGTCGACCATCGTGCCGATGTCTCGGTATCCAAGATCCGGCTCTTTCTCTACAGCGAGGTCGAGGAACGCCTCACCGACATCGGGGTCTAGTCCCCGGTATGGGTCCTTCACGGTGTCCAAGTAGGAGGTCGGTTTTGGAGATGAGCTCACGGTAGGTCTGGATACCGCGCTGGGCGAACTGGATGCGGCGGAAGACGTTGTGGACTCAGCTGGGTCCACAGAGGGCTCCGTGCTGCCCTGGCTGCACCCAGTGAGCAGCAGGCTAGCGAGCAGCACAACAGCAAATTTTTTCAAGACGCCCCTAGGTGGTGTGATTTCGCCGATTTTAACGTCGAGTTGAGCCCTTCCCGGACAGGACACCCGCGACCTCGTGGAATGCCTCGCGGCGTCGTGCGTCGCGCGCATGGCGCACTTCCGGATCCGGATGTCGAAGGGCGGTCCGCCCAGGATGGTACGACTCAACCGCTACGTAGCGGCCTGCGGTATCAGAGTGTTTCCTGCTAAATCGCTTCCAGAGCAACTGGGCCTCGCGGCCCTGCAGGAGCACCACTTTGAGATCCGGCAAGAGGTCGATCAGCCGACGGAGTGGCTCGATGCCCTCGGTGACCTGGCGGCTGCTGAGTCCCGAGCTCTGGTCGTGTCGGTACCAGGGGTAGGCGTTCCACGGTGTGATGTCCTTTGGGGCTAAGCCCGCGTTCTCGAGCAGCTCACATTGCAGGGCCGCTGTGTCGTCATCGTTCTCGACGCTCAGCATGCCCGAGCCCCTGTCCTCACTCGTCATCGGACCGGGGTCGCGGAGCACGCTCAGCACGGGTGCTTCGGCGCCACCGTGGTTCGGCGCGACGTAGGGCACCCAGCCGCGGCCCGTCGGCGGCTCGTCCTCCCAGAGATCCTCGACGAGGGTGTTGATGGTTGTGATGAAGGGCAGGTGGACACCCAGTTTCATCGACTCACGGAACTCGGAATCCTTCATCTTCCTGGTCATGCGTGTGACCCTATCCGGCAACCTCATCAGTTCGCGGAACGCGAGGTTGTGGGGGTGGTGAGTCTCGGATGTCCGGAACTCACCACCCCTGCGCCTAACAGAGATGGTCATGCAGTAACGGGCGAATCTTCTCCCAAAGGCTAACGACGATGCTCGGGTCGCCAACCATGAGGGCGTGTATCTCGCGCCCAACTACCTGAACTATCGAACCTCGAAGAAGTCCTACTCGGACCTTCCTGGCCCGGGTGCCTGCTGCAGCCCGCGTTTTTCCTGCCTTGCCCTGCCTGTGTCTTGCTTCCATGTGCTACCTACTTTCATCTGGGCGATGAAAGAAGGCTTAGATGTTACTGATGCCTAACCATCTGGACCTCCAGGCCGGTTGGAACCGGCAACTGACTGGCTTAGACTGTTCGGATACTGAAGAAGTATGTACATCTGAACTTCTGCCTTCTTTCTTATTTGGGTCAACGTCAGATGGTCACAAAGAATCATCGAGGTATTGGACACCTCAATGATTCATATAACGCATATGCAGTTGGTAGTAATTAGAATGACACTTGCATATTGATACTGTCAAGCCCGGGGTATTCCCCGGGCTTTTCAGGTTAAGTGGTGCCATATATAGGCCTGTTGAGATTGCTGGTTTTACAAAATCTGTAAGTTTTACTTTTGTAAAACTTGTAAGATCATCAATCTTGGAATCTTGGAATCTTGGAATCTTGGAATCTTGGAATCTTGGAATCTTGGAATCGATACTTCGTTGCGTTGGTTTCTTGAACTTACGGGCGGCCAGATCAGGTGGCTCCGATGTTCGTCTTCACCTGCGAAGCCTGGAGAACCCCTGGTGCGGCTCCTGCCGTTGGCGCAAGGCGGTCTATAGACCTGACGTTTGACTCTCGGGCTTGGTGTCGCATTCACCACTTCCAAGGTGAACCTCATGCGTCGCGGACAACTTGTCGTGTCTGACCGTGACTCGGGGTGTGCATAAACGATCGTTTAAGCGCCAGTAGGTTCTGCAACATCGAAAAAAACGGGGGAGTCTCGTATTGTGCATCTCTAACCAAGTGCGAAACGTGTATGGTCGTGATGCAAGGAGAGGGCAGGTCTAGACGGGTTCTGCTTCTCAGAGAGTGGGGGAGGGTGACATGGATCGACCAGAACGCCTCGAGGGCGTTGACGAGCCACGGCTGGTGCCTGCAGGCGTCTCTCTGGGCTACGCCCGAGTGTCGACGGTCGACCAGAGCCTCGAGGGGCAGCGCCGCCAGCTCGTCGACGCTGGCTGCTACGACGTCTACGCCGACCACGGGAAGTCCGGCGCGACGATGGCACGCCCCGAACTCGAGCAGTGCCTCAGAGCCCTGCAGCCGGGGAACACGCTCGTCGTGACCAAACTCGACCGCCTCGGACGCACGGTCAGAGGGCTCGTGGAACTACTGGACTCACTGCATGAGCGCGGTGTGAGGTTTCGGTCCCTGTCCGAGGGCATCGACACAACCACCCCGTCAGGCCGACTGATGTTCAACATCATCGCCAGCGTCGCGGAGATGGAGCGCGAGCTGATCCGGGAGCGGACGAAGGCCGGCCTCGCCGTCGCCGCGGGTAAGGGTGGTCGACCGCCACGCCTGCAGCCTCACGACGTCGTGGAGGCCCGCAGACTCCGGGAGAAGGAGAAGCTGACGGTCGAGGCCATCGCGAGGCAGTTCAAGGTTCACCGGTCGACCATCATTCGCGCACTGCGCACAGATGGCCTCGCCGGCACCGGCTACAAGGGGCAAGCCAGTGATCAATAGAAGACCAGTGATGCCCAGCGCTTCCAACGACACTGAAACTATTTCAGTGCTGTGTACCGTGGAAGCAGTATTCCACCGGTATCAGGGAGACCTCGATGGCGCGATCGCGCAAGCGCAACCAGATAGATGGTCAGGCAAGTCTCGATGCATTTCTTTTCGCACCACCAGAGGAGGTTCTCGATGAACAAGTACGGCAAGTTCGCGCAGGAGACGTGGAAGATGACCGCACCGGCGCAGTACGCCCTGATCCCGGATCCGGAGGAGTGGTTCCGGGAGTTGGGGGAGAGGGCGATGTTTCAGGTGGGGGAGCTGCAGTACCAGATCGCGGGTCCGGACCCGAAGGACGAGACGTACCTGCAGAAGGTGGGCCGGCTGAACGCCTCGAGGATGCAGGCCGAGGAGATAGTCCGCGCGGAGATGCTGACACCGGACGTGACGGAAACGGAGGGCGACGACTCGGAGGAAGACGAGGAGGATCGTCGGCAGACGGAGATCTGGGAGTTGCAGCGCTCGATCAACCGGCAGCGGCAGGATCTGATCGACCTGTACAGGGAGCAGGAGATGGATCAGTACAACAAGACCTCGTAGCCGCACGAGGAGAAGACGGCACCCGTTTCCTACCCGTACGGCAGGACGACCTCGCGCCCTCAGGTGCCCGTGCTCGGTTCCAGGCGAATCTCGCCGCGCTTCGTACGCTGCGCCAGCTGCAGGATCAGGAGAGGAGTGCGACAGCCTCAGAGCGTGAGGTCCTGGCCCGGTGGGGGAGTTGGGGGGCCACCGGTGTGGCAGAGGTATTCGATGAGAGCCGCCCAGAGTACGAGGCTGACCGCGTCGAACTGCGCGAGCTGCTGAGCGACGACGAGTACCGGGCGGCGAACCGGACCGTCATCAACGCCCACTACACAGACCCCGCCCTCGCCACAGAGATCTGGCAGACCCTGAATACGCTCGGCTTCGACGGCGGCCGCGTACTCGAGCCCGGTTCCGGCGCTGGAACGTTCATTGGCCTCGCGCCCGAGTCCGCGACCATGACAGGCGTGGAATTGGATCCGATTACCGCCGGCATCTCCCAGGCGCTGTACCCGGACGCTGACATTCGCGCCGAATCATTCGCTGACACCCGGCTTCCCGCCGGCTACTTCGACGCAGCGGTCGGCAACGTCCCGTTCGCCAAAACCAGGCTGCACGACCCGCGACACAACACTGGCAACCACTCGATGCACAACCACTTCATCATCAAGTCTTTGGCTCTCACCCGGCCCGGTGGGGTAGTCGGTGTCATCTCCTCCGCGTTCACGATGGACGCGCAGAACCCTGCAGCCCGCCGAGAGATCTACGAGACAGCTGACCTGCTCGGTGCCGTCCGGCTGCCGACCGGCGCCCACCGACGCGCCGCCGGCACCGACGCACTCACCGACGTTCTGGTGTTCCGCAAGCGGCTCCCTGGGGAGGAGCCACTGGATCCGCAGTGGCTGGAATCGCGCGTCATGCCTGGCGTCGACGACGTCGCGCAGGATCTCGCTGAGGACGTCGCACGCATGAACGCCTACTTCCTCGAGAACCCGCAGCGAGTGCTCGGTGAACCCGTGGTGGGTCATGGCATGTATGGATCCGCAACGCTCACCGTCCGCAGCGAGGATCTGCGGTCCGTCCCGGAGCAGCTGCACAACCAACTACAGAACATCGCTCAGAGCGCCGTCGACGCCGGCAGGGGAGCCGTGGAGCGTCAGGACGGGCAGGTCATCGAGTCCGTTGCCATTGTCCCGGCGGGCAGTGGCCTGCAGGTCGGGCACATCGCCGTCGCGGAAGACGGCACGTTCACCCAGGTAGGTCTCGACGGTGCCGTGGCGCCATTGGCCGTGGCCAAGACGCAGGAGCGCGAACTTCGTTCCTTGCTAGGTCTGCGTGACCTTGCCCGGGCTGTTCTGTCCATCGAGGCGAGTAACGTCGAAGACACTGCCGAACTGATGACCGGACGCGACCAGTTGCGGGCCGCGTACAGCGGTTACGTCGACGCCTTCGGGCCGATCAACCGTTTCACCGAGCGTCGCACGGGCAAGACCAATGACGCCGGCGACGACATCATGGCCAGGATCACGCCGCGCGCCGTGGCGATGCTCAGGAATGACCCGTTCGGTCCGCTGGTGATGGCGCTCGAGAACTTCGACGAGGCGACCCAGACGGCGTCCCCAGCGGCCCTGCAGCGCGAACGGCAGGTGCAGCCCCGCCAGCCGGTCCGCGGCGTCGACACACCCGCTGAGGCGCTGGCCGTCACCCTCGACACCGTGGGCGAGGTGGATCTGTCGTCGGTTGCCGAACTACTGGGGATTGACCGGGATGCAGCGCGCGCGGCGTTGGGTGACCTGGTGTACGACGTCCCGGGCGAGGACGGCGCGTTGGAGACACGCGCTGAGTACCTCAGCGGCAACATCCGCGAGAAACTGGACGCCGCACACGCCGCAGTAGACGAGAACCCCGCGTTCGAGCGGAACGTCACAGACCTGCAGTCCGTGCTGCCCCTGCCATTGGGCGCCCACGAAATCGAGGCGCGCCTCGGGTCGGTGTGGATCTCCCCGGTCATCCACGAGGAGTTCCTGCGCACGATCCTGCGTGATCCCCGTGCCCGCGTCGACCGGATCAGTGGAGCGAGTTGGGATGTGCAGGCGAACAAGCAGATCCTGACGGCACGCAGCGACTGGGGTACCGTGCGGATGCCGGCCGGTGAGATTTTCAAGAACGTGCTCGAGCAAAAGCGCGTGCAGGTCACCGACCCCGACCCGGACCACCCCGAAACGCGGAGGATCGTCAATCCGACCGAGACGACCGCGGCGCAGGAAAAAGCCCAGCTGATGCAGGATCGGTTCGGTGAGTGGGTATGGGAAGACCCCGAGCGTGCGGTAGCTCTGACGGACGAGTACAACCGCCGGTTCAACTCGCTCGTGCTGCGCGACTATACGGTCGAGGGCGACCGGTTGACGCTGCCCGGGCTCGTGAAGAACTGGAACCCTCGACCACACCAGCGGGCCGCTGTAGCGCGGATGATTTCTGAGCCGTCCGTTGGGCTGTTCCACGAGGTCGGTGCGGGTAAGACCGGCGAGATGGTGATGGGCGCGATGGAACTACGACGCCTCGGTATGGCGCGAAAACCTGCCATCGTCGTCCCGAATCACATGCTGGATCAGTTCGCTCGGGAGTGGTTGCAGATCTACCCGCAGGCGCAGATCCTTGCCGCGTCCTCAGCCGACCTCACCGGCGACAAGCGCCGGCAGTTTGTGGCCCGCGCGGCCGCGAACGACTGGGACGCGATCATCATGACCCGCACCGCTTTCGAGCGGATCCCACTGTCGGCGGAGTCGAAAGCCGCGTACCTGACCAAGGAAGGGGATCGGAAACGCGCCGAGCTTCTCGCTGCGCAAGAACGGGCGGAAGACGGAGGTGCACGGCTCAGTGTGAAGAAGATGGAGAGCCGCCTGCAGTCCGATGAGGAGATGGTCAAACGTCTCCTCGATCACCCGGAGGACCCGGGGATCACGTTCGAGCAGACGGGCATCGACTACCTGATCGTGGACGAGCTGCACGACTTCAAGAACCTCGAGACCACGTCGAACATTCGGGACGCCGCGATCGATGGCTCTAAGCGCGCCTCAGACCTTCACGCGAAGGTGGAGTACCTGCGCGACACGCACGGCGACCGGGTGATGACTGGCGCCACGGCGACGCCGATCGCCAACAGCGTGACCGAGATGTATGTGATGCAGCGCTACCTGCGCCCGGACCTGCTGGAAAAGGCCGGCATCAACGACTTCGACACGTGGGCTGCGACGTTCGGTCAGGTGGTCTCCGAGATGGAGATGACCGTTGCCGGCGGCGACAGTTTCAAGATGAAGGAACGGTTCGCGAAGTTCCAGAACGTCCCCGAGCTGCTGAAGATGTTCCACACGTTCGCGGACGTGAAAACGGCCGAGGACCTCCAGCTACCGGTGCCCCTCATCGAGGAACGCGAGGACGGCCGCCGCCTGCCGCGCATGATCACCGTCGAACCATCCATCGAGCTCGAGGCGTACATCGCGGACATTGCAGAGCGCGCCGAGAAGATCCAGGCACGCTTGGTTCCCGCAACCGAAGACAACATGCTGAAGATCTCCAGTGACGGACGGAAAGCCGCCCTCGACATGCGCCTCGTCGACCCCCAGCTGGACGCTCTAATCGGGGCCACGAAGATCAGTGCCACCGCTGACCTGCTGACGACCGTGTACGAGGAGAATAAGAACCGCATCTACACAGACCCGGCGACGGGCGAGCCGCACCCGACACCGGGCGCCTTGCAGCTGGTGTTCTGCGACCTCGGCACACCGTCGGACAAGTGGAATGTGTACGACCAGCTGGCCCAGGACCTCATGGACCGAGGAGTGCCGGCAGACAAGATTCGGTTCATGCACGAGGCCAAGAACGACGCAGAGAAAGGCCGGCTGTTCGCGGCCTGCAGGAGCGGCGACGTCGCTGTCCTCATCGGGTCGACGCAGAAGATGGGCGTCGGCACGAACATCCAAGACCGCGCCGTGCACCTGGTCGACCTCGACGCTCCATGGCGCCCAGCTGATGTGTCCCAACGTCACGGACGCGTCGTACGGCAGCACAATCAGAACCCCGAAGTCGGTATTTCCCAGGTCGTCACCAAGGGCTCCTTCGACACCTTCATGTGGCAGACCTTGGAGCGGAAGAGCAAGTTCATCGACCAGATCATGCGCGGCCGACTCGACGTCCGCGAGATCGAGGATGTTGGCGACAACACTCTCTCCTTTGCGGAAGTCAAAGCGATTTCTAGTGGCAACCCTCTGATCCTGGAAAAGTCGAAAGCCGATCAAGAGCTATCTCGCCTCACGCGGCTGGAAACCTCGTTCCAACGCAACCGTGCCGCGCTCACCTATCGGAAGGACAGCGCCCAGAAACACGGCGAGTCAATGGTCGCTATCCTCCCGGCGTTGAAGGCCGCTGCAGCTCGCACGTCGCCCGAGGTGGGTGGCGATGACTTCCGGATGACGGTCGACGGACGCTCCTACGGCAAGCGAGCTGATGCGGTCGACGCGCTGCGGACGTGGGCGGACCGGAACGCCTCCGGTCGCCCTCCAATCCACGGTTCCAGGGATCTCGGAGTCATGGCGTCCCTTGGTGGTCACGACATCCGGTTTGTGCAGGGAGAGGCCAAGATGGTCGACCTCGGATCGTCACGCGTGGAACTGCAAATCGACGGCGCACCAGGTGTTGCCGTCGAGCTGAAACGGACCGATGCATTGTTCCCCACGGTGGGCGTGATCCAGCGCCTTGAGAACCAGGTAAAGCGGCTCCCCGACGAGGTAGCGCGACTCGAACAGAAAATCGAAGAAGCCCGCCAGGAGTACCGCGACGCTGCAACAGCGTTGCGCCAGCCGTTCAAGTATGCGGAGACTCTTGATGCGGCAAAGTGGGATGTCGAGCGGATCACACGGACGATGAACGGCGAGGAGAATCCTCAGCCGACTATCGACCCGGAACTGCTAGCCCACCGCCGGCGGATGCGCGAGCAGTTCCCGCAGCAGGGACGGAACACCTCTGCACAGCCGCCACGGAACCCTGGGGATCAGCAGAGCCCGAAGCAGCCCCCCGCTCCCGAGCGGAAGGACCGGGACGACGGTGTGGAGCGCTGACCCGTTTCCAATCCTCTGGCGAATAATCCGGATGTAGCTGTAAGACGAACGGAAACACCGAACGCGGTGTTTCCGTTCGTCTGTTCCTCGACCGCGGGCGGTTAGCCGACCGAGGCTACCTGTGCGGGGCTTTCCTCCGACGACTGCGACGTAGCTCCCTGCCCCGCCGCCCGGCGTGTACGTCGCTTGACGGCCGCGCTGTTATCAAGTCCTAGCTTCTTCAGTTCGTCCTCACTCCAGCCGTCTTTCGTCGCGCGGACGTATGCCTTTTTGTCCTCCCTTTCTGCCTCTGCGAGCTGCGCCTGGAGTTCGGTGACTTGCTGCCGAGCCTTCACCAGCGCACGCACGGATGCGACCCGGGAGTCGAGCAGTTGGCGGGCTTGAGTTTCTACGTTCTCAATGTTGATTGTCATGTCCTGAACTTTAATCCCTGACGCCCCCAGCTGGAACCCATCTTGTCTTGGTCATAGTTCCTTTCGGCACGCCTGTGATCACTCGGCCGCGAAGTGAATTGGCCAGTGGGAGAGCCCGGATCGTGGAATACCGGAGCGCAGCGAGGATATGCCGCGAAAGCCGGGCTCGGAGACTTGCCAAGAGAAGGGCGGTCAGTACCGTTATCAGCCGAAACGGAACGGCGCAGCCGGTCAAAAATCGACAGGCGCGAAGCGCCCATGACAACGTTGACACCCCGAGCCCCGTGGTGCCGCTCGAAGGGGCATGCGGAGCCCCGGACGGAGCAAGCTATACAATTATGCATGCATAACTGGCTCAGCGCTCTCGACACTGCGTGGCGAGTGCGGCACACTGGGAGTGTGGTCCCCGGTTCCGGGGTCGCTGCGCTGGGCTTCTTGAAAGGCGGTGGTTCTGGTGTCTGATCCGGTCTCGGATGACACGGGAGCTACCGCGCCGGGGGAGCCACCGCGGCGGTCCCGTCTGGGTCGGCGGCGGCGTGAGAACGCGCCGAAGGGCACCAAGACCAAGCGCGAGCTGTGGGTCACCGCGGAGGAAGAAGCCCTGCTGTTGGTCCGCGCCGAGCGTGAGGGAGTGTCGGTGCCTCGCCTGCTCATCGCAGCGGCGACGTCGGAGACGGTGGAGACTCCCACGGAGCGGCGTGCCATTATCGCGGAGCTGATGGCCGTGCACACGCTCCTTGCGCGAGTGTCGAACAACGTCAACCAGATCGCCAGGCACGCCAACGCGGGGGAAGAGTTTCCGCAAGACGCGAAGGCCGCGCTGGCTTACATTCGCCAGGTCGCCGGGCGCGTCGAGAAGACAATTGACGGGATTGACACGTGATCCCGAACATCACCCGTGGGTCGCGGATGAGCGGTCTGATGGTGTATCTCACGTCGACGGACGCGGACAAGACAAAGAACGCGCACACGGATCCGCACCTGGTCGCCGGGGATGCGGCAATCATGGCGTGGCACGACAACGGGACGATCAGCCGAGAAGATGCGCTGGCGATCGCCAAGCACCTTGACGAGCCGCACAAGAAGTTCGGCGTCGAGGTCCTGCAGAAGGATCTCCGCTGGGACCCGGTACAGAAGCGCAAGGTCGACCACGGGCAGAAGCAGGCCGACGTGTGGCACTGCTCGCTGAGCTTGCGCGCGGGGGACCGCGAGCTGACGGACCAGGAGTGGGGAGACATCGCCAACGAGTTCGTTGACCAGATGGGCTTCACCGAGACAAGCGGGAAAGCACAGTGCCGGTGGGCAGCCATCGACCACGGCGTGAGCGCCGGCGGTAACCACCACATCCACATCGCCGTCTCACTGGTCCGGGAAGACGGCACAAAGGCATCTACACACGGCGACTACCGACGCTCGCAAGAGGTGTGCCGGGAGTTGGAGAAGACGCACGGACTGGAACAGCTGTCCACGCTGCGGGCGACGCGAGGATTCGACCGGGCCGAACCGCAGACCGCGGTGCGCAACGAGCGGGAGATGTACCGGGCGTCCCTGTCCCGGAAGGTCCGCGCGGCCGCGACCGGCGCGGTCACGGAAGCGGAGTTCGTGCGTGCTGGGCGGAAGTCCGGTCTACTCATGCGCCCGCGCTACGAGAAGGGAACTACCGACGTCGTGGTCGGCTACTCGGTAGCCGAACGACCCACTGCCGGCGAGCGACCCATCTGGTACGGCGGCGGGAAACTTGCCGGCGATCTTGGCCTCGGGCAATTGCGTGAGCAGTGGAGCGACACTGCAGAGGGTGCGACGGAAGCAGCCGCCGAGTGGAACGCCGCTGCACGAAACCGCAAACCCGTCACACCGGAGACGACAACTGATACAGCTCGGACGCCGACACCGGAGCTGTGGGAGAAGTACACCGCTCAGGCAAAAGAATACGCCGACCGGCTGCACTCGATTCCGGTGACCGACCATGCAACGTGGGCCAAAGCTGCACGGGACGCCTCCGGCGTGTTTGCCGCGTGGTCTCTGCACAGCGAAGCGACGCCCGGGCCGCTCGCGGCGACTGCGGATGAGTTGTCGAAGACCGCGCAGTTGCGGGACCGCCGGCAACACTCCAAGCCGGTACGTCTACCGTCTCTGGCGGGCGCGACGATGCTCGTTCTGGCTGCGGGCAGTGACAGCAAGAGCGCCGCACACGCCGCACTGATGGTGCAGCTGATCCGCACCAGCAAAGCTCTCTACGAGATGCACGTCGAATCCCGGAACCTGCGCGAGAGCCAGAACCTGAACAGGGTTCTGATGAACGAGCTGCGCCCGGCCTACACGACGCTGATCGCAGACTTGCCTAAGGCGGGTCAGGGCACCCCTGCTCCGCCCGCCCCGGTTTCGGGGAAGACCGGGGAGCCTCTCACCCCGGCGCAGATCGCCGCACGCGGAAACGTGCCGTGGCGTCCAGGCAGTGCCGTGCCGACGAGGCTCCCGTCCCGTACCCGGCAAGAGTCACCGCTCGTCGCCAGGGGTGAGCCTGGCCCTGAACGCTAGAGCGCCGGCCCGGTGCACGACAGCTGCAGTCACCAACGAATTCGAAGTAACCAACGATGGGGAGTAGACGATGAGTGAAGATGGAATTGACGATGTGGTCGAGCGCGGGATGCGGCAACTTCTGACAGCCACGTTGCAGATTGCAGAGCGCGTTGCCCGCGCACGTCAGGACCTGATCCGGCGCCAGCGGGACCAGCAACCGGCAACGGAGCGCGCACAGCAGGAGCACCTGCGCTCGGTGGCTGCGGATCGAGCGGACATGCGGGCCGTGCTTGCACCAGTGGAGGAATTCCAGTGGTGGAACAAAGCGTCGGCCGAACGGATCGCCGGCGTCTACGAAGCGGCCGAGGCATGGAAAGACTACGACCCCGCAGCGCTGCAGGCATCAGCGCGGATCCGTGACGAGGTCAAAGCCCGGTATGGCATCGACACCGCAGACCTGCAGGGCGACGGCGCCTACCTGCAGGATGCCGTCGGGACGCAGAAGGACGCCGCCGCCAGCACGGAGGAGCTTCGTAAACATCACGACACAATGGCTTTGATCGCGGCCGCTCAACAAGCGGAGCTGCAACGCGAAGCGCAGGGGCTAAGAGGCGAGATGGAGCGACTGCAGGTACCCGAGGCGTATCTTGCTGACTCGACGCTCCTCGAGGCGCTCAGAGGGGCGCGTGACGCCTCCGACGTCGATGCTCGTACCGACGCGGAGCGGGTAGTGGCTGAGCGTGTCCATCTGATTCAGGAGGACGGGCTGCAGGGCCCCACCATCGACCAGCTGCGCGACGAGATCGGAGGCAGCTACTCCGGCGCCGACGACAGCCTGTTCCAGGACGCCGCATTCGTCGCGGCCGCCAAGGACTGGCACGAGGCCCGCGTCCTCGCGGAAGGCGGGTTCGTGACGCAGGACAAGGGATTGGAGGCTCGTTACGAGGCAGCCGAGAAAGACCTGTTCAGCCGTATCGACGCTCTTGGCCGTGACATCGAGCGCGACGTTCTCAACGACCGGCCTGACACTCCAGTCTCGTCCCATTCGCAGCAGATGCCCGTCGACCAGACACCCGCCTACGGGTCGAGCGAGCACCGGAAGGCATTCGCGGTGAAACTCGAGGGCACCGGAACACCCGAGGAGGTCAAGGGCAGGCTCGTGGCCGCCGCGGACCAGGGAAGCCATCCTCGAGAGGCCACGCGACAGACCGTGAAAGTTCCAGCAGCTCCCCGTCGTGCTCCCTCGTCGCCGGTCCGCGAAACCACCAAGAGCGGACCCACCCGCTGAGGAAACACCTCGCGCGCGAACACTCAACGAGAAGGCCGCCCCAGATGCTCTGGGGCGGCCTTCTCGTTGAGTGGAACTGTTAGGTAGCCGGGTCGTCGCGTTCGTCTGGGAACCAGCCGGTTGGGGCGATCTCGGCTTCGAGTGTCTTCGGGGTGGAGTGTCCGTCTCCGCAGTTGAAGAACGGTCCTTCCGGATCCAGTAGGACCCGCATGTGCGGATCCGCATGATGCAACCACCAGTCACTGATGCCGGTGCCCGCCTCGAGGCGCAGTGTCTCCCAGGCACGCCACAACGCTGTGATGCGGGAGATCGCCTCGGGGTGCAGGAACCACCGGCTACACCAGCGCAACTGCTTGCCTCGCGTGCTGCGGGTGAAAGTGGGTAGCAGCTGCTCGTGCAGGAACTCCTCCGCGGATCCGTACACCAGCTGTGGAGCCGCGTCAGCGGCCGCGGTGCCTGTCGCTTCTCCGCTCACGGGTTCGGGAACCGTGCTTACATCATCGAAAGCCCCGAACTCCTGAACGGTCATGCCGCGTCCTCCTGTGACGCATCCTCCCGCGGCGCGTACTTCGCCAGTGACGCCTCCACTTTCTCCTTGTGAACCCCGGTGTACCAGGGTCGGGTTTTGAGCAGTGTTGCGGGGGAACCGGAGGCCAGGACGACGGCGCGGCCGCGGTCCAGCTCGGCAAGGTTCGACACGTCGAAGATGCGTTCCTTGGATTCCTGCCTCGAGCGGGACGCACCGCTCTTGCCGTTGGACTGGGAGACGCTCGTGTACGAGTAGTCCCCGATGAGGTCTGACAGGGCACGCAGGAATCCTTCTTCCGCGACGCCACCGCCGTAGACCTTGATATTCGCGGCCGACCAGATCTTACGCATGTTGGGCTCTCCCCACAGCTCAACGCCCTGCGACCAGGACTGCAAAATGGCCATGACGATGATGCCGCGGGAGCCGTAGTGGCTGAACTGGTCCGGTAGGCCCGCCCACTTCACGACGTTTGCCAGCTCGTCGAGCGCGAACAGTGCCGGCGTCTTCAGCCGGCCGCCCATCCGCTCTGCGCGTTCCTCGAGCGCCTCAGCGACGGCCACGGTCAGCGCCGTGGTTAGCGGCGCCGCTGTGCCGACGCCTTCTTTGGACAGCAGGTACAGGGTTTCTTGGGATTGGGCGAAAGCTTTCGGGTCGAACTGAGGGCGCGGGTCGTCGGCGGCCACACCACCGGCAGGGGTAACCCAGCGCAGGGTATTGCGGTTCTTCAGGCACTGGACCATCTTCTCGGCCGTACCGAAGATGCCGTCGCGCTGCTTCTCGGTCAGATCGATCGTGGACTGCAGGCCCGCGGCTTGCAACGGGTAGTCGTGAGCCTCGAGGATCTCTACCGGCTTCTGGCTCGTCTGCTTCGTGACCCACATGTAGACGTCCGTGATGGTCCGATTATCGAGTGCGGCCGCGAGGAACAAAGAGGACAGTAGGTCCTCGGCTTTCGGATCGAAGTAGGCATCCGGGCGGGAGCCGGGCGCCCTGGACGCGGTGGCGAAGTGGGAGGTCAGGCGCGCGGCCTTGTCCTCGTCCGTGACGTAGCTCAGCGGGTTCCACCACCACGTAGGTTCTTCCTGTGCGATCTTCTGCGGGTCGAACACATGGACGGCGGCGGTGAGCTCACGCACTCCGCGGGTCGCGTCGACGACGTCGCGCTTGTTCGACGTCGACACCACAACGCCAGGCGCATCGAGAATCGCCGGGATCACCCGCGACGTCGACTTGCCGGTTCGCGGGCCCCAGATGTCGAGGCTGAGGTCTTCCCACGGCTGGTAGAACGTCTGCTTCGAGGAGATCACCGTGCCAACGACGATGCCGTTGCTGTGCGTCACACCCAGCCGCTGAGCTGTGGCCTTCGCGCCTCGCTCGGTGTACGCCTCGAGGGACTTGCCCTTCCCGAGATAGCGAGCTGCTTTGTCCACGCGGGCTTTCTTGCCCGAGCGGGTGACCACAAGGATCACCGTGGTGATCAGTCCCGCCACGGCCAGCACGGCCAGGGACACGGCAATGACCGTGGCCTGGACCGGCCACGGCGTCTCACCCTTAATGAGCCCTTCGATCAGGGTGCGGATGTTCGACGGTGGCGCTGGCAGGTTCGCCAGCGCAGACCCCCAATGCAGGGACACCCACAATCCGCCCAGAAGTGCGGCCAGGAGAGCCGCAACCGAGAAGACCGCGATGCCCTGCGCGTAGTTCTGGGTGCCTTTACGGTTCGGAGCACTCATCTATGCCGCCTCCTCCTGCAGTTGGTCCGCGTCGTTGCGCGACTTGAGGTTGGACTCAACATCGCTGCGCGCGTCCGTGGGGTGCTTGTCGCGCTCAATGTTGGTGAGCGTGGTCTGAATGGGAATGCCTACCCGGCCGTTGACCTTCAACAGGATCTTGCCGGCTCCCGGCGGGGGCAGACGGCGCCCCTGGGCGTCGAGGGCGGGCGTCCATGACGGGGGCGCGTTGAAGCCGGCCACCGTGTCCATCTCGCGCTCGTTGAGCGGTTGGATGGCGCTCAGATCCTTCAGGTCATCGCGTGAGAGCGCCATCAAGCCCAGCAGGGGGCTGCGCTCGGTGAAGCCCTTCGCCGTCGCCCGATCCTTCTCGTTCGGTAGCGACAGGAAGTCCTTGGGCGAGTGGGTGATCTTCAGCTCCGAGATCCCGAGTCCGCGGTTGGTGCGGCCAAGCCGGTCGACGCGGTCGATGATGCCCTCACAGGCGCGCATCGGGTACCAGAACTCATCCTGCACCGCGAAGTACCCGCCCCAGTAGATGGACGGGTCATGACGGGACAGCTCGTAGTGGGCATCGATCGTGGCGAAGCCAATCGTCCACGTCGCGAGCATCGCGGCCGACAGGAGCTTGGTGTTGGACTCCGGGATGGAGGACGTATCGAAGCAGAACCCGCCAGGATTTCCGACCTCGAGGCGCAGGCTGCCCTTGTTACCGACGAGGGCGCCCATCGTGCCGCTCATCAGCGCACCAAGGGAGCGGTGCAGCATCCGGTATTCCTCCTGGAACTGCTCCGGGCTGTGGCAGACCGTAGCGGACAGGACCTCCGGTGGCGGCGCGTCGAACGCAGCCAAGACGTCGCCCAGCCATGGCTCGGCCGAACGGTCGATCACTGAGCGGATCAGCGCGGCCAGGGCTGCGTCCTCGCTGTCACGTATCGGCTCCCCGCGGCTGATCTGTACGACCAGAGCCACCAGGTCAACGACCTTCGCGATCGCCTGCCGGCGCATGTCCGCGCCCAGGGTTCCTCCGACGCGCTTGGCGGCGTCCCCGAGGGCGCCGAGGTCGAGCAAGTTGATCTTATGGACGCTATCGGGGCCGATGCGGATACGTATGCCGCCCATAGCTTCCACGGCCTCGCCGTGCTCGTTCTTGATAGGGTCGAAGATCGCTGGCGCGATACCGCGGGCGGCCATCGAGTACATCATGCGCTGCGCAAACGATGACTTGCCGTTGCCGTTGAGACCGAAGAGCATCATGGACGGCGCGGAGATCAGGCCCGCGTCGTACCAGGTCTTCATATCCCCGCACACCGCCGTACCGACGTTCATATCCCGACCCAACGGGGTGCCCACGTTCGGGCGGGACGTCCCGGCCGCGAACGGGTAGACACCGGGCAGCTGGGCCGAGGTGGCGTACCAGGCCGGCGGCTGAGGGACTGCTCCCCAGCGTCCGCCGCCGAAACCGGTGAGTCCACGCGGGGACTTGATGTGCCGCATCAGATCACTCCTTCCAGCCACAAAGGCTTGTTGCTGTACTTCCAGGGCAGGATGCCGAAGGGCAGTGTCGTGTGGAACGCGGCCGAGCCGGCGTGCTCCACGAACCTGTACGGCATGAGCAGCTGATTCATCAGCGACTTCACCTGATTCACAGCCTCACGATGGGCTTTCTCGTTCGCCTCGAACGTGACCGTGACCATCAGGGAGAACATCGACAAACGCGCGCCCTGCGCCAGCTCCTGCTCCGTCTTCTCGGCCATCGCTAGAACCTTCGTGTCGAACGATGTGGCGCGGCCTTTCTTCGTGCCGATCTTCCACTCGGCGGTCCGCACCAGACGGTTCACCGTGCGGGCCGCTGCGCCGGGATCCACGGGACGGTAGATGATCGCCACGCGCTTGCGCAGGAACTTCGGGTTCGGGCCGAACAGCCGGTCAAAGGACCGCGCCGTGATCTGAGACTCGGGCGGAACGGTCATCATCAGCGTCATGGATGCCACCCCGTCGTGGTACACGACCCGGCCTTGCGAATCGTCGAAGAACTCCGGTCCCGACTGATCCCACGACCGCACCATCTCCATGCCCGTGAGGCTGTCCAGCGCCAGCTCCTGGTCACGCGAAGGCTGGTAGGCCAGCTGAGCGACGTTCGACAGTTCCTTCTCCACGAGCGGGCGCGGAGCACCGGCACCGGCGTTGGAGAGCATCTGTGTGTGGCTGGGCATTCTGGCCGCGATCTCCGCGACCGCCGGCGACAGGTTGTCATCCGTGGCCCCGAGGGTGGCCGCGTCCCAAACGAGGGAGGCGTACACGTTCACGACCGACGTCCGCGCGGGCAGCGTGCCAACAGCTTCGTCGAGGACCTGCTTGGCGAACGCCGGAGCGTTCGGTGCCACGTCCTCACGCACCGCCGCGCACAGGCCGGCAGAGGACTCCGATGCGGAGTCGACGACGACCGTTGCACCCGAAAGGCCAGCCTCGACGCTGAGAGAGGAGATCCACGCGCCGTAGTGCGAGACCTGGTTGTTGATCGTGGCTTGCTCCTGCATGGCCGCACCATCGGGGGTGCAGCCGAACACGGCTGTGACCTGCTTAACGGACTTGTGGTGCAGGAGCGTGTACTCCCGGCCGAGGCCGTCCTCACCGGAGATGGTGTCGACGTTGACCAGCGCCCCAGGCAGCCGCTGCCCGTGTTCGCGGGGAAGGGTGGAGAGAGCCCCGGTGACGTAGAACGTCTCGCCGCGCTTGTGGCGTCCTCGCAGACTCGCCCGGTTGAAGACCTTCTCCGCGATCGAGGATCCGCCGAACTTCACGAGCCCCAACAGCACCACAAGGATGGTTACGAGGATCATGATGAGTCCCAGTGTGTAGAGCTGCCGTAGGAACGACAACAGCGCCAGCACGATGCCGGAGCCTGACACAATCAGTCCGCCCAGACTCAATCCGTATAGGCCCGGAGCCGCGGGGCGAAGCCAGTTACCGAACTTGTCTTGCTCGACCGTGGAACTCATCCGCCGATCACATCCTCACCGTTGACGTCCTTGGCACCGTCCGCGACGGACTTGCCTGCTGATTCGATAGCGGAACGCGCCGCAGCGCCTCCACGAGTACTTCCCCCTGAGGTCCCGCCCGTAGGCGGGACGGAGGTGCCGGCGTTTCCTTCACCGGCGGCAGAGGCTCCACCGGCGACACTGCCCCCAGCGGTTCCACCGCCGGCATCGGCACTCGCACTGCCAATTGCACCGTCCGCTGCAGGCGCAGCTCCTCCAGCCGCGGCGTCAACTGCAGGTGTGCCCCCGCCGTCCGCTGCGGGTACAGCCCCGCCTGCCGTGCTGTCAGATCCAGGGGAGCCCGACGAGCCCGTGGTTCCGCTCGAGGCGGCATTCCCAGACGCGGCGGTCGCATTATCCGATGACTCAGGCGAACCAATCGCCCCGTCAGGCGTCGAGCCCGAAGAGTCCGATGCTCCACCGGCTGGAGCCGAAGGGGTTTCCGACGAACCTCCTATCAAGCTAGGAGTACCCGACGTACCGCCCGCTGTGGGTGCGGCGCCTTCTCCAGCCATGGTGGTGCCGCCGGTGCCTGCGGTCCCCGCGGTGCCGGCAGTGCTGACGGTGCCGGCGGTGCCGGCGGTGCCCGCGGTGCCTGCGGTGGCGGCCGCGCTACCGCCACCAGTCATGATCGCCGCACCCGCTGAGACAGCCGCACTACCCACAGCGGCCCCAGCTGCCAGAGCCATGGATCCGCCTGCAGCGCCACCAAGTGCGGAGGTGCCGGGGCTGATGAGGCGCATTAGTGCCGGCAGTGCGACAACTGCAAGCACCAGCAGGAGAAGGCCGTTCAGGACCCCGCCGATTCCGTCGTCCCCGGACTTCAAGCGCCACGCGAAGGCGTAGACAATCGCAGCGACAGGCTTGTAGAGGATGAAGGCGACCATCCACTTGGTGAGCTTCGAAAATGCCTGCTCACTGCCCTGGATCATGGACGCGGACGCCACGAGCGGCCACACCGCGATCAGCAACGGCAGAATCGTCGCGCGAATCAGCATGATCAGCCACTGAATCGCGGTGGCAATGATGCCGAAGATTCCCGCGATGATCGCCAGCCCGGGACCGATGGTGCTGACCGTTGCAGCGGCGGTTCCAAGATTGCCGAGACCGTCGACGGTGACGCCGGCGCTATCGAGTACCCAGTCGGAGAACTGGTCCCCGATCGTAAGGACCAGCTGTACCGCTGCGGTTCCCACCGTTGTGACTAGGACGACGGTGAGAAGTGATTTGCCGACACCTGCGGCTTTGTCTCCGCGGAAATGAATCATCGTCCACACCGCTGAAATCATGATGCCGATGATGGCGAAGAAGACGCTGATGGTCTGCAGCTGATCAGTCAGCCAGGTCACAGCGTCGCCGTCGAGACTGACCAGCAATCCCACATCTAGCCATGAAGTGAGGAACTGCTTCATCAGGCTGTCCCAGCCGCCCATCATCGCTTCACCGAGGCTGTTTGCCCCGGAATCGACCGCAGAGCTGACCGCTCCGCCGGCGATGACCTCCCCGGCACAACCGATCACGCCAAGTGGGCCCGAGCAATCAGCCATTCGCCTCACCCCAGGAGATGAAGTCGCCGGCGGCGGGGGTTGTCGGTTGGCCTTGAAAGATCCTTCCGTCGTCGAGGACCTGAAGCTTCCAGTCCCCATCGATCCAACGGAAAGTTTCGGGGACACCGACGTATCCCGTAGGGCTACCGGGGTTGGCAGCTACAAGAGTGACGCGAGCTTCGTCATCGCTGAAGGAATCAACGATGAACCCGGAGAAGACTGCCGGGCTGGTTGCCGGTGCCTCGCCCGCGAGAGTTTTGCGGTACACCTCTTTGCCTGCAGATTCAGCGATGTAGACCTCGATGGCCTCAGGCTGATTCCCGGTGTTCCCTTCAGCGATCAGGCTGACGCCCATGAGGGCCGCGCCGAGGGGTGAGCGTGCGAAGCAGACGCCGTACCCGCCCTCGTCCTTCGTGGGCCCGTAGGTATCGGATACGGGCCATGTCCAGCCGTTGGCAGCTTCCCAGCGAAGGTCCTCTGGTAGGTCCGGCATGGCTGATATGTCGCCCGCTGGAACGTCGCATTCTCCGTCGGCGGTAGCGCTCTCCGTCGACTCCTGTGAGGCCGACGGGGGCGCTGCAGGTTCATCCTGGACCGGGTTGGTCACGAGGAAGACGGCCATGATGATGACGACCGCGAGGATCGCGAGCGACGCCCACAGCGTGATCCGTGGGCGTAGGCCACCACTGGTCTTCGGTTCTTCGGTCTCCGAAATTTCACTCATAGGATCGTCGCTCTCCGCTCTAGATTCCGACAAAGATCGGGGCGATGACCCCGGCCAGGCCCAGCATCATCGCGCCGACAGCCCACCAGCCGACCTTGCCCATGAACTCCGGGCCCTGTCCGTTCCTGTGAGCGAAGAACAGGCCCATCGCGAGAAGCATCAGACCGATGACAGCGATCGATCCGCCGATGGTCTGAATCCAGAACTGCACTGTGTCGAGGCCGCGCTGAACTTCGACGGGGAGGGGAGCGATCTCCTGGGCTGGGACAGAGATGAGAGTCGAGACCTTGTTCATTTCATTTCTCCTTCTAGGGTTACGCCGGCTTTTGTCAGCTCGGCGGTGATTTTGGTGAGGTCTTTCGGTGGAATGTCAGCCGTCGTCGCCTGAGCGGCGCGTCGGATGAGAAGTGTGGGTACCCACGGTGTGTGAGCCAGAGGCACCGCGCCGGCCAGAATCTTCAGCTCGTCGCTGATGACCCGTGGTGGTCGTCCGGGAGCTGCTGCGACCGCGAGGGCGCAGGTGAAGGCATTGGCGCCGTGGTGGGCTATCGCCTTCTTGGCTGCACTAATTCCATCGACGGTGCTGCGCAGCACCAGCACGGTCCCGCCTCGAGGTGAGTCGCTGGGCATCCAGGTGGTGACAGAGCCTCCATCGTGACCGTCGAGCACGGATGCCCACACGGTCGCTCCCGCCCCGCCATGCGCTGAGAGGAACAGCGGCCTCGGTGAGGACAATTCAACGACCGCAGGCTCACTGATGGTTTCGGGCGTCGGAGCCGGCGCGGTGGGTGCGGCAGCTTGGACTGCCGTCACCCACGGGTTCGTGTTCTGGCTCGTCATGTTCATAGGCCCTGCGCCACCGCTGCTGTCGCACGAAGCCATGCCCGCCGTGTCGTCGGGGTCAGGGCGTCGTGAACGATACGCCCGGATTTCAGTGCCGGGTCGTAGGGCACGGTCACGACCTCACGCACGTAGGGTCGGAAGCCCTCAGCGATACGCTCGGCGATCGCGGCTTCTCCCGGCTGCCACTGGGACACGATGACCACCGCGTTTTCGGCAAGCTTCGCGGCGTGCTCGTCGCGTTCCTGTAAGGCTCGCAGCGTCAACAGTGCGGCCTCGGCCCGATCCTCCATCGTGGTCGTGGGAACGACGAGCTGATTGGTGTGGTGGATCATCCGCGCCCAATCAGAGCCTCGATCGACGTTCCCCGAATCCATCACGATGAGCCGGTAGTACTTCGCGGCCACGCGGTGGATCAAGTCCACGTCGTCGCCGGTCATGACGTGAGTGCCGACCAGGCTGTCATCCGAGCGCAGCACGTCGAACTTGTCGGCGGGCTGGTGGTGGACGTAGCGGGACATGTGCCCGGAGACGGCGTCCGTCGACAGAAGGTTCGCGCTGTTGTCCAGGACGTCGAGGACCGTCGCGGTGTGTCCGCCCTGCTCGGTGCGCCAGCCCAGCGTCCCGACCTCGGGGTTGCCGTCATAGGCGAGGACGCCGCCGCCGCCGTAGCGAGCGAACGTAGCTGCGAGGTTCTTCACGGTGGGTGTCTTGTTCGCTCCACCTTTGCGGTTGGCGATCATCACTGTGCGTGTCCCGGGCCAGTGCCGGGACACGGCGTCGATGTGGGCACGCTCAGCTAGTTCTTCAGCCGAAGGTGCCATGCGGAATCCCATCGATGCCATCCAGCCGCGGAAACCCCGTGTGGCCGGCTGCACAGCTGCCTGCGTCGTCAGAAACGACTCGGCTTCCCGCAGCGCCCGTCGCCCGGTCGGAGGCGTCTGAACGGCGGTGAAGGTGGTCCCGGCAGGGTTGCCGACCGGGGTGCGGGGAGCCTGCGTGGTGGCCATCGACGGCCGTTCCACTGCACCGTCGGGCGCTGATTCCTCCTCCTCGACCTCACCCTCGGGAGAGACAACCAGACTGGTCAGTCCGGACTCGTCCATGGTGCTGACGCGTACGGGTCTGCCTCGCCTACCCGCTTCCTCGATCACGCGAGCCATCAGCAGGCTGCGGAGCTCGGCGTGGCTCTCTCCACGGAATGTCTCTTCCCGGGCGTCGATGCTGAGAGTGCCGGTGTTGTCGGTGTTGATGATGGCGCTGATGACCGGTG
>NZ_JBAJII010000004.1 GCF_036867195.1 Arthrobacter sp. Soc17.1.1.1 | reverse complement strand
TTGAGTATTTGAGTATTTGAGTAAGGGTGGGCCCAGGAGGGCTGGCCCTTACTGGTTGTTGCCCAAGTCATGGTGCGGTCACTTCGCTTTGGTTGGTCCTGCCGCTTCGACGCGAGTCCAAGTTCTGCTCAGGCGCTTTCAGCGTCACTCATCGAGGCCATGAGTATTTGAGTAGATGAGTAGATGAGTAGATGAGTGAATGAGTACCAGGTTCATCTGTGCCGTTGGTCCAGGGTTACCGGCACGACGGAGCGAAGGGCGGCCCTCAGTGCTATCGGTGATCTGCCGATCTTGAGATAGGAAGCTTGAGTATTTGAGTATTTGAGTAAGGGTGGGCCCAGGAGGGCTGGCCCTTACTGGTTGTTGCCCAAGTCATGGTGCGGTCACTTCGCTTTGGTTGGTCCTGCCGCTTCGACGCGAGTCCAAGTTCTGCTCAGGCGCTTTCAGCGTCACTCATCGAGGCCATGAGTATTTGAGTAGATGAGTAGATGAGTAGATGAGTGAATGAGTACCAGGTTCATCTGTGCCGTTGGTCCAGGGTTACCGGCACGACGGAGCGAAGGGCGGCCCTCAGTGCTATCGGTGATCTGCCGATCTTGAGATAGGAAGCTTGAGTATTTGAGTATTTGAGTAAGGGTGGGCCCAGGAGGGCTGGCCCTTACTGGTTGTTGCCCAAGTCATGGTGCGGTCACTTCGCTTTGGTTGGTCCTGCCGCTTCGACGCGAGTCCAAGTTCTGCTCAGGCGCTTTCAGCGTCACTCATCGAGGCCATGAGTATTTGAGTAGATGAGTAGATGAGTGAATGAGTACCAGGCTCATCTGTGCCGTCAGTCGAGGGTTACCAGCACGACGGAGCGAAGAACCGCTCTCAATTGATTGAGAAGTCGAACTGATGGGGAAGCCGCCGTATGCCGGGGTGTTCGGGTTGTCGCCGGCCGAGGTGCGTGTGCGCTTCGACCAGCCACCCTAAACCCAGGGCCAGGCTTAGGACTCGGGCTGGGTCCGTCGGGTGTGGGTATGTTGTTGGGTGCGGGAGGGGCCCGGGGGAGCAGGGCTTGCGGCCCTGCCACCCCTAATGGGCGACCCCCGGTGCCTGCTGCTAGACCTGCGGCCGGTCACACCTACAGTCAACCGTGTAGTGCCGTGTCGGGTTAGGGGAGTAGGTCCCGTTCCTGCTGTGTTTTCGATCCGGTTAGGGACGAGTGATGATGGCAGCGTTGGCCGTGCCCGGGTGGGCTGAAGGCGAATTCACTGTCCGACCCGTGGTCTTGTCCGCAGCGGTCTCGCTGCGTCAGGATGACGAGCATGAACGGATGCACGGCCGACACCAACCCCCGCGGTCTTGGGATGAAGCCGCAGTTTGTCGCGCAACTTAGGGCGGCGGGCTGAACGGTGTGGGATGAAGAGGAGTACCCCACGCCCCGCTACCTTCTCTGGGCTTGTGTGGGTCTTGGAAGCATCATCGCGCTCCTCGGCGCAGGAGCACTGATCAAAGCATTCATGAGCGCGAACCCGTCGTTGTTCACCCTCGCAGGTCTTGCCCTGCTGATTCTATTGGGTTTCCTTCTCGTCAGAACGGCGGCCCCGTTACTCCGAGACGCGCCTGAACAAGCGACCGACGACTGAATGGTTCACAAAGGGCACGAACGCGCGGACGAGGAGTGGGGCGGCCTGAGGGGGCTGGCATGCACGAACCGGTGCCGCCGACCTGAGGTTAGGGGGTACGCCCTGGTGATCCCACGGTGAGGTTCGATGATCTGCTGCTGCCAGCGGGGGAGTACGTGCAGGGTCCTTGTGAGAACAGGCAGGAGTGGTTGCTCATGTACTCCCGCGGGGTCAGCCCGGTGAGGATTGCCCGGTGGTGCCGGGTTGATGTCCGGCGGGTACACCGGGCCGTGGACCGACAGATCGAAAAGAACCCTGACTGGTTCGATGCGTGCCTGCTGGTCCGCGACCAACCCGCCTGGGACGGGGCCGCGGCGAAGCGGTTCGCCCGGAACAGGGACCGGGTGTGGTGGCAGCACTACGCGGATGTTGCCGCGCACATGGGGGAGCGTGGCGGTGTGCTGCCAGCGCAGAACGACCGTGTGCGGGCGCGGGAGCTGTACCGGTGGATCGAGGCCCAGCGCCGCCAGCACGACGCCGGGAACCTCACCCAGGACAGGATCGAAGCCCTGGACGGGCTGGGGGAGTGGAGGGGCACCCGCAGGGGAAACCCCGACGCCCTCTGGGCGTCACGCCTGGAACAGGTCCGGCAGTTCCACGCCGTGAGGGGGCGGTTCCCGGTCTACACCCCGCAGCGCCGCCCGGAGGAGAAAGTCCTCGCGACCTGGCTACACCGCCAACGCACCTGGTCACGGGCGGGCCGGCTCCGCCAGGACCGCCACCAGCAACTGGACCAGACGCTGCCCGGATGGACCACACCAACGCGCTGAACCACAGGCAACAGTGACGGCCCCGGACACGGCGTGGAGGACGCTGCACCCGGTGGTGTGCCTGATCGTCCGGGTCACCAACGTCCTGGCCCACCGCCGCCGGCCGTCACACAGCCGCAAACCGCCCGAACCGGCAGGACAACGAAGAGGCCGGCCGCCCTTCGGCGACCGGCCTCCTCCCTACACCTCCGTCAGGCGACCCGTGTCACGGTCACGACCCGCAACACGAGGACCGCCTTCAACCCTGGACGGGTTTAGTGGGCTGCGTTGTAGGCGTCGATGATGGACTGGGAGACCCGGCCCCTCGAGCTGGTGGAGTGCCCGTTGTCCTGCGCCCACTGGCGGATACGCTGCGTTTCCTCACGCTTGGACTTGCCCGAACCCGAACCCGATCCTGCGGAGGCGGGGGACTTGCCCTGGCCGCGGCGGCCGGTGGCCTTGCGGGCCTTCTCCGCGTACTCGCCGAGTGTTGCACGGAGCTTCTCCGCGTTCTCGGTGGTCAGGTCGATCTCATACTCGGTGCCGTCCACACCGAAACGGACGGT
Organism: Arthrobacter sp. Soc17.1.1.1; assembly: GCF_036867195.1. Lineage (NCBI taxonomy): Bacteria > Bacillati > Actinomycetota > Actinomycetes > Micrococcales > Micrococcaceae > Arthrobacter > Arthrobacter sp. Soc17.1.1.1. Next base: position 101,908 of record NZ_JBAJII010000004.1, on the reverse strand, counting down.
TTCCTGAGCTACTTCACCGGTGAGGTCATCGACCAATTCAACCTGTACACGCTGCGCCATAGTGTTTGTCACTCCTGAAATTGTCGTGGTGAATCATTGGCCCCATTACCTTCACCCTATCGCATTGTAAATATGTGTCCTATGACACCTAATACCCGAGAATCATTGGCTGCCGCTCGCCCCCGCACGAACAGGCTGTAGAAAAATCATTGCCAAAGCCCCATGAAAGACTGCGGCTGTTTCGATTGGTAGCCCGGTCCTCGTTGAGAATTCCGAAGGACCTTGTCAGAGGTCTATCGGATACTCAGTGGGAGGGTGCGATGGTCCCCGTCCGCAGCGGTCGTCTCTCGGCCTGAGTGCGGTTTGTAGCTTCGGCCCAGTTAGGTGGACACCTCTTGTCGGATAGTGGGCTGCGGTCGATGATTTTGTGGGCGTCACCGCGTCCAAAGGAGTGCAGGGCCCCATCAAGGCTCATGAGCGGTATCGACGCGTCACCTACGAACAGGAGAACGGCCATGGCTACGAATGTCTTCATCAACCTCCCGGTCAGCGACCTCGTCAGGTCCAAGGAGTTCTACACCAGCTTCGGTTGGACGCTCAATCCCAGCTTCTCCAACGACGACGCCGGTGCCATCACCATCAGTGACACCATCCACCTGATGATTCTCACCCACGGGCACTGGGCGCAGTTCACCGACAAGCCTGTCGCCGACACGCGGTCGACGTCCGCTGTCATCAATGCGATCGGTGTGGACGCCGCAGATGATGTCGACACCCTTGTGGAGCAGGCGGTTGCCGCCGGGGCCGTCGAGGGCAAGGCGCAGGAGCTCGGTTTCATGCGCTCACGGTCGTTCTCGGATCCCGACGGGCACACGTGGGAGATCATGTGGATGGATCCCATCGCGCAGACGGGCGACTGGGAAGCCGTTCAGGCCAAGTACGGCGACCAGCAGCCGGTCTGACCCGACCGCTGGACTCCGCTGCCGTCGCTCCCGTCCTTCCCTCACCGGAAGGACGGCTCACCTGCGGATTGCTGGGGGACGATCGGCGGCAGGGCAGGGGATCATCCTTGCTCTGCCCTGGTTCGCATACCCTGCATACCCGGATTGGGGGACCTGACCCGTGCAAGCTCTCCTCATGCGGATTAACGTGCAGGCGCCGCTGGGAGGCTGCGGGCGGTGGGTGACGGGTCGGTCTTGGGATGTCGGATGGATGGACCACAATGGGACTTATGCCTGATCTCGCTGTTTTTTCCGTTGTCGATACAGCTGAGCTCCGGAAAGCACGGGGGGCGTTCTTCACGCCTGAGTTCATCACGCGTTTCATCGTGCAGTGGGCGATTCGTAGCCCTGATGACCGGGTGATGGAGCCTTCGACCGGTGATGCCGCGTTCCTGGTCAGTGCTGTCGAGCGTCTTCGGGACCTGTCGGAGGATGATTCGAAGGTTCCTCAGGTGGATGGGGTGGAGATCCACGAGCAGAGCGCCGACGTGGCCCGGACCCGGGTTGCGGAGGCTGGGGGAGTCGCGGACATCACTGTGAGCGACTTTTTCCAGGTATCGCCGCGGCCCTTGTACTCGGCGGTCATCGGTAATCCTCCGTACATCCGGTACCAGGACTTCACCGGTGAGTCTCGTATCCGCTCCCGTGAAGCCGCGCTGAAGGTGGGTGTGTCACTCACCGCGTTGGCGTCGAGCTGGGCTGCTTTCACCGTCCATTCCGCGTTGTTCCTGCAACCAGGCGGTCGGATGGGCCTCGTCCTGCCGGCTGAGCTGTTGAGCGTGAACTACGCGGCCGCCGTCCGGCAGTTCCTATTTGATCGTTTTCGCAGCGTGGAGCTGGTGCTTTTCACCGAACAGGTCTTCCCGGACGCCGAAGCCGATGTTGTTCTGCTCCTGGCCGAGGGGTACGGGGAAGGGCCCACGGATCACGCAACGATCCATCAGGCCAAGGACGCAGCAGCGCTGGCGACCATGGGTGATCCACTGACGTGGACGCCTCAGAATCCTGCCGGTAAGTGGACCGGGCTTCTGGTCGCCGCTGACGCGATCGAACCCCTGCAGAATTTGAGAACTGCCGGCCACTTCACGGATCTCGAGGCGTGGGGTGATACCACCCTCGGTATGGTCACGGGTAACAACAGCTTCTTTGCACTATCGCCGGCGCGGGTTGCTGAACTCGGGCTTAGTCGCGGAGACCTCGTCCGTCTCTCGCCCCCAGGGAGCGCTCACCTGCGCGGACTGGACCTCTCGACGTCCAAGATGACCAGCCTGGGCCGGCAGGACAAGGCGACGTGGCTCTTCCGTCCATCGGCCGACCCGTCCCCGGCGGCTCAGGCGTATATCGACACAGGACACCGGGCGGGCGTTGATCAGGCCTACAAGTGCCGTGTCCGGAAGCCTTGGTACCGGGTACCGCTGCTGCCACCGGCAGATTTGTTCCTGACCTGCATGAACGCTGACACGCCCCGCCTGACCACGAATAGTGCGAAGGCCCATCACCTGAACTCCGTTCACGGGGTCTACCTCGCGGAGAACCTCAAAGGGTTGGGGCGGGATCTTCTGCCTCTTGCGAGCCTGAACTCCGTGACGCTCTTGAACGCGGAAATGGTCGGCCGTTCCTATGGGGGAGGGATCCTCAAACTTGAGCCCCGCGAAGCCGACGTCTGGGCCATGCCCTCACCCGCCCTCGTGGACTCAAATACAGAGGACCTGAACGCTATCCGGCCCGCAGTGAAGAAGCTCCTGCAGGACGGCAAGCTTACTGACGCAGTGAAGCTCGTCGATGAAATCCTGCTCATTGGATCAGGGATCATCAGCGCTGAGGCGCTTGAGACCGTTCGTGCAGCGCACACCACCATGACCGCACGACGGACAACAAGGGGACGAAGTGGCCGCTGAACCATCGACCAAAGCCAGAGCCTGGGCGATCTTCGACCGCATCGTGGCCGACGCGGCCCCCGACGGCGTCCACACCAACCCGTGGACCAAGAACGACGCCGGATCGCTGACCTATGAGCCTGACTATGACACGCTGGTCCGCCTCCTCGGTGTGCCCCTGTACCTGGAGGCCGAGACAACCACGGGTGTTCCCGCGCTGACCCTGGACGTGTGGTTGTCCTATGAGCTGCGTCGTGCCGGTTTCGACCCCGACGCCGCCTGGCCCCGCCCCACAGCACCGCGGATCCTCCCTGGGCCGATTGTCAGTCTTCTGGAGAAGGTGACGGCGAAGGAACGCGACGCCTTATGGAAGCGCCTTCGGGCCTCAACGCCCCCGGCGGGTGCCGCGGCGTCCAGTGCGAACATTCTGGGCAAGAACTACCTCAAGCAAGTCGACGTCGTCATGTCGAACTGGGTTGCAGGACCTGAGCTGCTGATCAGCACGAAGCGGATGGATTCGAGTTTCGGCAAGAATGCCGCCAACCGGGTCGAAGAGTCCTACGGCGACGCCAAGAACCTGCGTCTGCGCCACCCCCTCGCGGCCCTCGGGTTCGTGTACGGGCTACGCTCCACGATCTTCCAGGAAGCACCCGACAAAGCCGAATGGCTCATCGACCTGCTGCAGAAGCTCGGGCGAGAGGACGACGCCTATCACGCGGTCTCGCTCATCATCATCGAATACGGCGACCACCTCGCCGTCAACGACGGCAGTGACGACCCCGGCGACGGGGAAGACCCCCTCGCAGAGGCCGGTCTCACCACGCCCATCGGGGAGCAGACCGAAGTAGAGCTTGAGATAGAGGTAGACCAGACGGAAGTCGACGTCGCCCTGACGGCGCTACCCCGAGTGATCATCCAGCATGAACGAGTACCCGCAGACCTGCAACCAGGCCACTTCATCGCCGAAATGGTCCGACGCGTCCTCGATGCAACACCCGTAAACCTCCACAAAGAAGCACGTCTCCGCCGCAAACAAGCCCAATAAGATCAGGCCCGCGTCGCCTAGTGGCGGATCTGCGGAGGTCTCTACGAGGCTCCGCGGGTGCAGCGCCATCAGCTGCGCAATTGCCTTGAAACTCCTGTCGAGTTGTACCGGAAACGGGCCATCTCGACCGTCACGTCGTACTGCTGGGAGATGTCATCGATGGTTGCCTGCCGGCGAGCCGCACTGAGCAGGAGCGGACGGGGGAGGAGGAGTGTCCCCCCAAACGCGGTCGCTTCCTCTTCTTCTTCGGGTTTGCATGTCCGGAACGGCATGCCGTCGATTTCGCGGATCTCGGAAAGATTGTGACTCAGCATCACGTGAGCCAGCTCGTGGGCGATGTCGCTGTTCTGGCGGCCAAGGCTCCGAAGTGGGCTGACGACAATGATTGACCGGTCTTCGATCTCGAACGTCGCCGCGGAAAATGCGAAGGCCTGGAGCCGCTCGAGTTCCTCTAACTCTTTAATGTCCACAAGGTCGGAAGCATCAATCACCGCGATGCCCAGATGCTTCGCAAGATCCCGTGGGTTGAGATGATCATGGGGGGCTAACCCAAGTTCCTTCCGGACTCGCACCGCATCCCGCTCAGCTTCTGCCTTAAACCCGCGTCTCAGTGTCATAGCTCCCCGGCGGCGACCCGCTCGGCTAGCCCATCATGCATCGCACTCAGAAGAGAGTTTAGCCGGTGGGGAACCCCAGGGCGAAGGGCAGACGCAGCTCTCAAGTGGCAGGCAACTACGGGGCGTTGAGCGGGAGTCGTTGCGAGGACGTCATACATATTTCGTAGCACGCTCGCTATCTTCGACGCCGCGTCAGATCCGAGACGGGGGTCAGCGGACAGGTGCGCGATGACTTCGTCAATTGGTGTTACCCGGCGTTCGGCTACGGGCATGAAAAACTGGGCTGGTGACACTCCCAGCCACCCGCATAACAGGGTGAAAGACGTCAGATCGGGCTGAGCTCCCGCTTCCACACGCGTAAGCGTGCTGAAACTAACCCCGGCCTCGGCGGCGGCTTGCCGAAGCGATAAAGATCCACGACGCTCGCGCAGCAACGCTCCCAGCTGGGCGAGGTCAATCTGCTCCGAACCAGAAGCGTCGGATGACCCGGTCATGCTGTTCTCGACGTCATGGCCCATATATCGAAAGTTCGTCGCATACCCCGAGCCTACCGCTCAATTGACGCTAGCGTGGAACCAAATCTGAGTCACTTGGACATCAGTGATTCTTTACTGATACAGTCGTTGTAGAAGGTGCGCATGTTCAATCGGGACCTGCGTGACGGCAAGCGAGAGGTAAGAAGATGAACGCAGAGACAGCAGGGAAGGCTAAGACGGTGACGATCATCGTCAACACCAGGCCGCAGTCCTGGACGGGGAAGAAGATCACGTTTGAGCAGGTCCTGGAGAAGGCCTTCCCGGGACAGCAGTACGACCCGGCGGGTACAACGGTCGAGTACAGCCGTGGAGAGGGTGCCGATCACGCTCTGCGTCCGGGTAAAGACGTTGTGGTGAAGGATGGGATGGTCTTCGATGTCGAACCCGCCAATCGATCCTAAGGACTCCATCGCCAGGCTCGTCGCCGATGGGTACGACATGATCCTCCAAAACGGGCACCTTATTGTTCGCCGGATCCCGTACCTGACGCAGTCCGGTCTGCGGCATGATGGCCGGCTGGTCCTTCCGGTCATCAACGTCGAAGGCTTGATTACCGATGCAACCGACCACCGGATCTGGTTCGCCGGCGAGGAACCACGCGACGACAACGGTGGTGTGCTCGGAAGTCCGGACTCGCACGACTTCGGGGTGCAGGAGCGTGCGGGATTCATGATGTCCTTCAAGCCGCCCGCAGGCCTGTACGCGAGTGTGTATGACAAGATCCGGCAGTACGCCCACATCCTGCGCAATGCTGCCTGGCAGGTAGACCCCACCGTTACAGATACCCCGGGTGGGTCTTATCAAGTCGTGCCGGACGACTTGCCGCTCGTCTACCCTGACACGAACACGACCCGTGCCGGGTTGATTACGCTCAACACCCTCTTCCGCGGTCACACGATTGCGATCGTCGGGGTCGGCGGTACGGGTAGCTACATTCTCGACCAGGTTGCCAAGACCTGGGTTGACCGAATTATCCTTATCGACGGCGACGGCTTCGAAACCCACAACGCCTACCGCGCTCCAGGGGCTGCAGCCATCGAAACGGTCACAGCCCAACCCAACAAGGCCGAGTACTTCGCCGCAGAGTATGCGCGCATGCACACCGGCGTCACAGCTCACCCCGTCTCCCTCACGGCGGACAACCTCGACCTCCTTGACGGAGCAACGTTCGTCTTCCTGGCAGCCGCAGATGCTGAGACGCGGCCGACCATCATGCAGTGGCTGCGAGCTCGCGGCGTGCCCTTCATCGATGTCGGCATGAGTTTCAGGGAAGCCGACATCGGGATCACCGGCATGGTGAAGGTTGCGGCGTACCTCCCGGGCCAAGAAGCACCCTTGCCGACCGCTCCGGCCCTCCCGCCGGGCGAGGACGACTACAGCAGCAACCTTCAGCTGGCAGAGCTCAACGCCCTGAACGCCGTCCTCGCTGTCATCCGCTGGAAGCGCCACATCGGGTTCTACGCGACCCACGAAGTGTCGAACCTGACCGTGTACAAGCTGTTCTCCAACGAGGTGCGGAACGGAGACCTCGAGTGACGCGAACCGAGCACTACACAGCATGCTTCGTAGAATCCTTCCCGACTCCCATGGAAGCGGGTGTGCTCTATATTTCTACGAGTTATTCGCTCGCTGGGCACATCTGTCCCTGCGGTTGCGGGCGCGAGGTGACGAACAAGCTATCCCTGGCGCGCTGGCGAGTCATTTACGACGGAGAGGTATCGCTCAAGCCTTCCATTGCCTCAACGGCATTTCCCTGTAACTCCCACTACTTCATCACTCGGGGAAGCGTGGACTGGCACCCCCAGCTCAATACTGGCCAGGTGGAAAAGGCCCGGGCTGCCGACCGCCGTACAAGCGATCACCATCGGGCGCCGGCAGCACCTTCGACGCGACGCGTGAACTGGTGGAAGCGATTCTGGGGAGGATCGGGCTGACCCTATGTAGGTCAACTGACTAATCACCACTCAACGATCAAGCCACCGACAAGTGCAGGCGTGTTCGCCACCCTTGCCGGTCCTCGGCCCACAATTACCACGACCGCAAGCTTAAACTACGCAGCATTTTCCAAGAAAGAAGAGGCCGGCCACCATTGGTCAGCCGTTAGTTCTCAATCCAGTCACCAGCCCAGGAGCGCATTCATGGCCGTAATCATCACAGCGATTCACCTCGAGGGCACTCCCGAGGATCACCAGCACATAACCCAGTACAGGTGGGTCAATCCGGCAGACAACGCCACCGGAACCACTGACAAGCCAACCTTCGTCGATTGGATTGACGTCAAGAAGGGCAAAGCGTATGTGGGGCGAGGAAACTCGCAGGTCCGCGTCGGCGTCATCAAACCTGACAACGGAAATCCCTACCTCCGGACCTACGCCGACAAGCAATGGAACAACAATCTTCTGTCCCTTCCCCGCTTCTGACACCAGCAGAACGGTACCGTAACGCGCTGCAGAGACGTCACCGAGAGATATGAAATTCACCAACACAACAAGGGTACGTACATAAGGGAATGCTGAAGGGTGGGTCTCCAACTAGCCTGTGAGAAATGACAAGACGCCACTAAAGCGGCTCATCGTGATTGGGAGTGCAGGCGGGGCCTGAAGCCGCCTGATTCCAGGAGTAATCGGGCGATGTAGTGGGTGAGGTTTCGGAATCCCAAGGCTGAGCCGCGGAGGTGTTCGAGGCGCCCATTGATCGCTTCTGTGGGCCTGTTAGACGTGCCCGGGCGGTCGAAGAACGCCAGGACGTCCGCGGCTCGTTGTTTCAGGGTCCGGCCGAGCCGGCGGATCTCGACCAGTGCGGACGGGACGCCTGCGGTGACCGCGTCGATGACGGCTTGCATCAGTTGCTTTCCTTGTTTCTTGTTCGGTTCCCGGTACGCGGCGACGATCCGCTGATAGATGCCCCACGTCGCCTCAACCTCGACGTGTTCCTCGGTCGCGAAGACAGCGCTCAGGCGCGTGTTCTGCTTCTCGGTGAGCAGGTCCGCGCCCGTGTGCAAGGTCCGCCGAGCCCGATACAGCGGATCACCGGCACGACCTCGATGCCCGAGGGTCGCTTGCTGGACGCGTTGCCGGCACCGGTCCAACCCGTCCCCGGCGAGCCGGACCACTGGGGGTACCCCCGCTTGCGGGGGAGGAAGGGGTCCATGACCGGGACCGCGTCGGGGAGCTCCTCGGAGGCGGCGGTCTTGAACCCGGTGAACCCATCCATGGCGACGACTTCTACCCCGTCCCGCCACGCCTGAGGCCGGCTCTGGAGCCAGTCCTGGAACACGGCCTTGGAGCGGCCCTCGACCATGTCCAGTAGGCGTGCCGGGCCCGTCTCCTCACGGATCGGCGTCAGATCGATGATGACGGTGACGTATTTGTCGCCGCGGCGGGTATGCCGCCAGATGTGCTCATCGACGCCGATCGCGGACACCCCCTCGAACCTGCCCGGGTCGTTGATGAGTCGGCGCCTGCCTTCGGCGAGGACCGCGGTGTTGGCGGCATGCCAGGACACCCCGAGTCCGGCCGCGACCCGGGTCACGGTGAGGTGGTCGACCATGACGGCCTCGAGCGCCCACCTGAGCCCGCGGCGGGAGATCTTCGCCCGACGCTCAGCGGCGAGGCTTGTGTCCTGCCGCCAGGTGCGACCGCAGTGCCCGCACCGGTCGCGGCGCACCCGCACCAACAGCGTGGTGGGTCGGTGACCGAACGGCTCGTGCGCCAGCTTTCTGGTGACGGTGTCCCGCGGCGTGCCTTCGGTCCCGCATCCGCGGCACCACGGATCCGCGTCAACGACACGGCATTCGATCACTGCCCGCTCCGGTCCCAGGTGTTGTCCGATGGCTATCAGGCCGAGTTCGTCGAGGCGGCAGAACGTCGTCAGATCAGGCGCAGCGAAGGTAGCGTGGAGCACGTCGAGGTCTTTCAGATGGCGAGCGTAGGAACTCCCATCATCGGAAGGCCTCGATGCCTATCCCGCCACCGACGCGCCCACCCTGACCACTCCGCCCGCACTCTCAATTACGAAGAGCCGTCATAGGCCCAACAGTTGCGCGCAGCTTAGCGCCATCCCAACCCGGCCCCGGGAAGCACAATCGCCGAAAGAATCCTCGACTGTTTTCCGACATGCGAGGTTCCCAAGGTCGCACGGCTCGGCCGGACCCTCAAACGCTGGCCCGCGGCATTCTTGGCCTACCTCGACGCCGACCGATCGAATAACGGCGGCACCGAAGCCGTGAACGGACTCATCGAACTCCACCACCGCATCGCGCGAGGATTCCGCAACCGCGACAACTACCGGTTCCGCATGCTTTTTATCGGCAGCGGGCTCATCCACCCCCACCTGAAGTAAGACGAGCCACAATAGCCCTCGTTGCCGTTCATGGCCCCTATGAAGTTGACAATCTGATTTGCGAGAACTTCTAAGTAACGATCGTGTAACGAATACGCAGGGAAGTACTTTTCTCTTGCCTAATTACTTGAGCGCCCCTAATGTAACCGCCGCATATTATCAATCCGGAGAACAAACAGCATTTCGAAACCTTGACGACCATCCGAACACGGACCTATAGTTACGAAGTCAGCACAAATAGGATCCTGGAGCACCGTATATTTACCTACGTTGCCCAAAGACCAGGGGGAACAATGTCAAATTTGATTAGCAAGACTTCACCCAATTCTTCATTAACGAAATGGTCTACTCGGAGACAGCGGCGGATTTTTGCCGCCATTTCCGTAACTCTTATAGCTATTACCCTATTCACCAGTGCGCCCGCGAACGCTGGGATTTACAGGTGGTTCACTGGGTTTGTATACCAAAATAAAGTTCAGACCTCGGCTGAGCGTCGCCTTACGGGCGGGGAAATGAATGTCGGGTATAGCAACCCTTATAACACCACGTATGCGTGGGGTGGAACGTATAACCGGTGGACCGGCGCAGCATATGCAACTGGGGGAGCACAGGGAGATACTTGGGGTGGATTTAGCCACGCGGCCGTCACTGGAGTCAGTAAGTGTTGGTGGAACACAGACGCCCCGGTTAATGCCCAGCCGCAACTCCTATGCAGTTATAAAAACTAGCCCTCAAGAAAATCTATTCTTAGAAAAACTTTTAGCATAAAAACACTTGAGGAGGATGTTTTGAATTCAATGTTGACCAAAAAGGGTGCTTCTTTACTAGCGGGAGGTGTGGCAGTTACCGCCTTGCTTGCCGCAAGTGCGCCGTCTTTTGCCGAAGCTATACCAAACACTACTGTTGAGAAGCTTGTTCCGACGTTGGGGTCCGAACAAGCGACTTTGGACCTTCCAGTCGCCAACGAACTTGACGGTGTGATTAAGGATAAAATTGACCAAAGTTCGGTTCGTGTATTAGCTAGCGACGCATCAGCTTCTTATGCGACTGCTCTTGATCGGTCTGGTAAAGAAATTTGTATCATTGTTAGTCTCGAAGGTCCCGGAGAGGTGATGGGTAGCAGTTGCACCTCGAAAGAAAAGTTCGCCCGAGCTGGTCTAAAGGTTTTCATCTCTGGACCCGAGGCCGGACAGGAGTCGACTGCGTACCTCCTTCCGAAGGATGTCGACATGTCCTCGCTAAAGAAGAGTGAACCACCTACCAAGAAAATCCGATCAGACGGTGCCGAGCAGCTTATCGTAGACCCAACGGGCGATGCGCTCCCGGCTTCGGCAGAGCTGCCGGGGAAAAACGGTAAATCTCCATTCCTATTCACTAAGTTGGTCAAACCCTCTATCGACAAGTGATGTGAAGGTAGACAAGCCTGGTTTGCCTTAGGGGAATAAGGCGAGGTGGGTAGTCACATCAACGTGATTACCCACCTCCAGGCTTTAACTGCCCGATAGAATTGGTAAGTTCGACCGACTAGAGTTACAGTGGTTGCTGAACCATTCCCACACTGAATCTGACACCAAAGGAGCATGAATGAAACTCAAGCAGCGCATCGTGGTCGGCTTTTCAATCCCAATTTTAATTGGCTTGAGTAGTTGTGATGGCGGGTCATCCCCAACAACATCTGATCCTGCCCCGTCTCCGTCCGAGTCCGCAAACGTAGTTCCTACGCAAGCCGCGGTAGAAGCCATAGATCGCCCCTCAACCTCAAGTGATGAGATTCCGAATTTCATGAACGAAGTTCTAGGTGATAACGACGATAGAGCTGTAAATGTTTCTTCTATTCGTCAAATCGAAGAAGCTGACGGGATTACTTACTATATTGGGAAAACAAACGACGCAGAGGGATTCTGCGTGTATGCCTCTACAGCAAACGATTTCATCGGTGGTTGCGGTTACGCTTCAGTTGAAGTTGTTAGTGTTTCTCCAGCGGTCGAATCAGAGCTGCCTCAACTGATGCTAGTAACCGATTCATATTCAGGATATTCTTTGCAAGAATCTGGCTGGAAGGCAGTTAGTAAGAATATTTTGATTCGCTAGTACTGCCGGTGTTGCCGAATCGAAAGCTGGCATCAGTAAGTGAGCCAAGTCAACTCGAAACACCAGGGGTGGACACTGGAGGACATCGGCGTATTACTGAAGCTGGGCCTGTCCCGCGTCCACCAACTCGCTCAGAGAGCCCGCTAAGCGCCCCCACGCCCCCTAGGCGGGCTACCAACATGCCGGAGAAAATCTCAGGCCGTCCATCGGGCTAGACATCGTGTGCGTCGCGTAGTCGTCCGATCAAAGGATCCTTTGCTTGGAAGGAGGAGCGAGCTTCATGGTCGAGTGAAGGAACCCTGTGTGCTGCAGCTGTAGGTGGCATGGTTCCTGCATCCCTTGCGGCCGATCAGCGCTCTGAGGCGGATCCCTGACGGCACTTCGTGTCATTTCCCACTTTGATCTGGCGCCTGGTCATCATCGCTTCCAGGTGCATCTTATTGATCATTCGTGGCACAGCCAGAGCTTGGTGCGTTGAGGATGTCCTCATCGTCTTCGTAGTAGTAGCTCGTCCGCCCGGTGTCATCGGTTTGTGTGAGGTCTGGCCACGCTTTTCGTTCCTTGGGCTGGTTGCTGCGCCAGCCAAAAGCATCCGAGGCGATGACTGCCAAGAGACCGAGGGCGACGCCGACCCGTACGTCCGAACGTCCCGGAATGAGACTGAGAATTGCAGCAACAGCGAGCAACGCGCTGCTGATGAGTAGGTAAATCTTCATACCAGTCCCCTCGGCGAATAAGCGGTTTAAAGGGGCGTTACTACGAATTTCGCCAAGGCGCAGCAGGGTCTTTGAGTGTGTCGAGCATCAATTGGCACCATGTGACCGCCGCATTCACTGCGAGGTGAGCGTGGCGCTCACTCAGACCAGTGCGAGCCCCAGCAGGGCCATGCCCGGTGCCATATCCTCGGTTCCGTAGCTCGGCCACGCCGATTGCGATACTCGAGACGCCACCCAGGATCTTCTTAATTGCGTCCGTTCCGTCTGGCCCTGGTGTTACCGAAGATGGGTGAAGTCCTAGTGCATGTTGCGCTTCTTTGACGAGAGCTGGAAGGTCAGCTCGGTCATCTACAACATGTCCACGCTCGATCAGCACTACTTTCGCCGTGCTCTCTATGAGTTCTTTTGAACTCCCGATTGCTAGGGCAGGGTCATCGTTGACTGCCCGGTTGAGTCGGAGCAGCTGCTCCTGGATAGCTACGGGGTTTGTCAAGCCAGCGAGCGAAGACTCTTCCAGCCAAGCCCCACGGGGCTGCGCCTCCATGCGCTCAAGCAGCTGAAAGGCAGAATCGAACAGCTCATGTACGAGATCTCGTCGAGCTTGCCATCCTCCAGCTCCAGAGGCACCCTTCCGTATCCAATAGGAACGAAAGCCAGAAAAATTACGGAAGGGTATTTCGAGCTTTATCCCTATTCGGCCACAGGCAGCCCGTAGCGCATGCAGGACCAGGGCAATCTGTGCCTCGCTGAGAGTGTTGCTTCCGTCGGTCCCGAAGCCACGAAGCTCGGCGTCGGCAAGGTTGAGCAGCGCGAGGGCGCCGGCGACGTCAGCAACATCGTTTGCGCTACCTTCCGCCAGCGCTTTGACGAGATCTTCGTTCAAGTCGCTGGACCAAGTCTCATCCCCACCGTTCATGCTCCAGGGGCTGCTTGTGCGAACGTCGACGAAGAGATCTAGGGGCCCCATGCAATCAGACTAGAACGTTTCGTTGTAAATGCATGATCGTTTCCACTTCTGAAGTCGCGTCGGGCCCTTCAGAGGAAGAAGAATCCGTGTAAAAATCTTGCCGGCCCTGCACCAACTCCATGCTGCACTTACGGCCGCGAACCGGTTGCCCAGCGCCCGTTCGAATGGGGCGTAAGCGTTGGCGGCCCATTGTCATCGATGCACGCCAGGATTGGTTGGACAGTCAAAGTCCCATGAACGACCGTCCACAAGACACTTCAGCCCGGGATCGCCGAGAACGGCGTGTCGTGTTCCATGGCTCGTGTCCGAGACCTACGTACTGTAAGGCACGTTTGCGGTACAGTTTGGGGCATGGCAGCTGTGGGGTATGCGCGGGTCTCGACGCGGGAGCAGAATCTGGATGGTCAAACCGATGTGTTGGAGGCGGCGGGGTGCGAGAAGGTGTTCATCGAGCATGCCTCGGGGGTGTTGGCGAAGCGGCCGGCCCTGGAGGATGCGTTGGAGTATTTGCGCGCCGGGGACACCCTGATGGTGACGAAGCTGGATCGGTTGGGTCGGTCGGTGCGGAATCTGAAGGAAGTCGCTGACGGGCTCCAGCGGCGGGGTGTCGGACTGCGGGCTCTGTCTCAGGGGATTGATACGACGACCCCGGGTGGGCGGTTGTTCTTCCACATGCTGGCGGCGATCGCGGAGTTCGAGCACGACCTGATCGTCGAACGCACGAAGGACGGCCTCGCTGCAGCGAGAGCGCGGGGCCGGACGGGTGGGGGTCGGGTGAAGATGACACCGAACAGGGCCCGGCAGGCCCGGGCCATGTATGAGGAGAAGACGTACACGGTGCAGCAGATCGCCGAGACGTTCGGGGTCTCCCGCGGCACCATCTACCGGCACCTTGGCGACGACGCCACGGCCTGAAGCGGCAGCGACGTGTTGAATGGCCGCTCGAGCTGAGGCGAGCCGACCACAGCGTGGACCGCCTCGCAGTGTCTAAGCCGATTGAGGCCCTCATCGTTTATGAGGCGTCATCAAGTGAGGGTGTCTAACCGAGCTGCACCCGTGTATGGCGGACCTCGCCCGGGTCGTCTCGGTTCGGGCAACGGGGGCAACGAGGGGCTATGCGATGAAGCACTGCGGTGTAGATGGGCTGCGGGCGTAGCGATGGAGGCTGACCTGCCGGTTCCTGGCATCGTCTAGGGTCGCTGAATCTCAGGCTGCAAGGGCTCAAGGTTCAGTCCTACTACCGATTCTGAGGTGCGACACGAAGTACGCCACGGGGATGAGAGACCTGGAGTTGACAAGGATCTGGGATGACGCGAGACTACTTAGACGAAACGTTCAAAGCGTTCAAACCATCTAAAACGATAACGACGAGCACGACGTAGAAGAAACCAGGACACCCCCATGGGCACCATAGTTTCCCGTACCGAACACCCCAACATCACGGCAAAGGCTCTCGGCGTCTCCGCGCAGACGCTTGCTCGATACGCACGCGAGGGTATCGTGCCCTTCGACACCACACCCAAGGGTCATCGTCGATACAACACGGAAGAGGTTGTCGAAGCCTTGCGCTGGGTGAAGGAGCCTACGGTCTTCATGGAGCCACTGGGCTTCGACGAATTAGTCTTTGGGTCTGAAGTGGTTATGAGTCCTCAGTCTCGAATGAGTCAGGACCTTCGAGCGACATACACTTCACCTATCACCGAGGACCCAGTTGATATTTCGGAGATTCAGGCACCATCTACTTCGGCCTTTGATGAGATGCTTAGCAGTGCGAAGCGGGTCCTAGTCACCGTCGGGTAATCAACTGAGAGAGAGCTGATGCAAAGTGTCAGATGTCCCACCTGTCGCTTCAGCTTCAGACAAAGTTGCATCCCTTGATCTCCGGTTGAAGGATACTCGCCAGGGAGACATCATCTCCCTCGGGGCAGTCAGTCTCGTTGGAGTTGGCGAGACAGATGCGTGGACATCTACCGCAGCCCATGAGGGAGACGCGAAAGCGGAGCCTAGTGAAGGCATTTGGTCACTGGTGATTGAGAGTGACGCTGGTTGGTATGTGATTATAACCCAGGACTGCGACATTGTTCGGTCAGCTGCAATTGAGCCGTGCATAGTTGTCTGCCCGGTGAAGTTCGTAACACGCGAGAAGTGGCAGACTTTGCGTCGAGGACCGGGATCTCCCCGGGAGTTTCCTCTTCCTCCCGATTCTCGTATCCAGAGGGAAGGCATGGAGACCATAGCCGACCTACGCTTTGTCACCAGCATTGATAAGGCGGCGCTTCTCGATCCCTCCGTGCAAACCATTCACCCCCTTACGGCTCCTCAAAGAGCCCGCTTCAGCCGCTGGGTGGGCGCGCGTTATGCGCGCGTTCCTCATGCAAACGAATTGGAGGCGAACGTGCTCCCCAAAGCGGCCAAAGTAATTCAAGACCACGCGAAGAAGTTTGCCAAGGGTGACGTCGGTGATCCTGCAACTCGCCTAGTCGGAGCGGTTGACCGGTGGTACTTGGATGGCAACGACAAGATGGTCAATTTTATTGCAGTCGCGTCGGAGGCCTCGTTGAAGAAGGCGAGCTTCTGGCTAGGCGAAGACGCGAAGGCTGACCTAGTGGGTCTTCAAGCTGCAGCCGACAAGCTTCGCGGAAAAATCAGCGCTAGTCTGGCCTCTGACGCGGGTTATGTGTGCAAGGTCAGCATTAAGAGCCTGCAATTTGTGAGTGCTGCGGAGTTTTTGTCATGGTCCGAGTGGATTGTAGAGAAGAACACCGATCCTTTGAGCTAGCAAGCCCGAGCAATATCCTCATTTCGAACTTCTCGAGAAGCTTTGTCGCCACGCCCTCGTTCACGTCGAACGCACGATAAAGGATCCCTTGCTGGTACGAATAGGCGGCGTCGGCGTCGGCGGTGGAATGCGGTAGCCCTGCGGATCGCAAGGGTAATCCACGCTGTTTCGCCATTGCGGGGTGGTGGTTGGTACTCCCATGTCCGAGAAACAGGCTGCATCAACCAGTTATTTGCTGTACTGCTGTTCGGCTGACTTGCTGGCGCACCGCGGCTATGGCAGGTGCGTGGCCACCGCCCCGGCGGACTGCGGTCACAATCCGGCGTGCGGGTTCGTTCTGCAACGGATGGGCCCGCACGCTTCGCGCGTCAGATGCGGCCAGGGCGAGCCCGGGGACGAGGCCGACGGCGAGGCCGGCGGCTACGAGCCGGACATGGAGCAACACATCGGAGGACTCGTAGGCGATTCGGGGCTCGAAACCGGCACCTCGGCATTGGGCTTCAGCCCAGCTTCTCGCCTGCGTGCCCTGAGGCTCCATGACCCAGTGCCGGTCGGTAAGGTCTTCCAAACGTGCTGATCGCTCGTCCGCCGGTGTGAGGAGCAGAAGTGGATCCATGCCGATGGTCGTGATTTCAGCCCCTTCGACGGCGGGCCTCGGGTGAGCGGGATATTCCTCTTGAAGCACGATGTCGAAGTCGCGTGCGAGCAGCGCCGGTACCGCCAGTTCCGCGGAGATATGCGCGACGCAGACCTGGAGGTTGGGGTGCTCTGCTTTGAGGGACGTCAGTGCCGGAGGAATTAGTGTGTGGTTGGCGGTCTGAAACGAGGCGACGCGCACCGTTCCACGCACGACTTGCTGCGTCAGGGAAATTTCTGCCTCTGCGCTCTCCAGGTGCTGGAGTATGCCTTCGGTGTGCCGGACGAGGATGTGTGCCTCCTGCGTGAGCCTGACCTTCCGTCCGACCGGTTCAAGGAGTCGAACGCCGGCTTCGTCCTCGAGTAGTCGCAGTTGATGTGAAACCGATGACGGGTTGTATCCCAGCGCCTGCGCTGCGGCTGCCAGCGTTCCCCGAATGCTCACTTCCCGCAGCAGCCTCAGTCTGTTCACGCTGTACATCCGCAACTCCGATTCATGCAAATAATTCATCACAGGTGATGGAAACCATCTTATCGACGGCATGACTGCTGATCCGTACCGTCATCAGTGAAACGCACTCATAACCTCTCCAGAGGAGAAGAACATGACGACTGTTCCCAGTGCCAGCGTCGCACCCGACCAGCTGGCGATCGACGGCAACCGGCTGTGGAAGTTCCTGATGGATCTGGCCGAAATTGGGGCGTACGACGATCAGGCGACGGGTCTCGTCGGTATCAACCGGCAAGCCCTCACCGATGGAGACCGCGAGGGGCGCCGCCTCATCATCTTATGGATGGAAGAGGCCGGCCTCGAGGTGAGCATCGACGAGATGGGCAACATCTTCGGCCGGCGCGAAGGCCTTGAACCTTGTCTGGATGCGTTGATGGCCGGTTCGCACATCGACACAGTGGCCACTGCAGGCGCCTTCGATGGATGCCTCGGCGTCCTCGGCGCCCTCGAGGTGGTCCGCTCGCTCAATGACGCCGGGATTCAGACCCGCCGCCCGATCGTGATCGCCGCCTGGACCGAGGAAGAAGGCGTGAGGTTCAGTACGGACATGCTCGGCTCAGCCGTCGCTGCAGGGCGGTTGAGCCTCGACTACGCCTATGATCTCGCCGACGAGGGTGGGCTGCGATTCGGCGACGAGCTCGAGCGCATCGGATTCAAGGGACCGCGCCCGGTCCGGCTTGACTCGCCGCACGCCTACGTCGAATGCCACATCGAGCAAGGCCCCGTCCTTGCGCAGGAGGGCTACGCCGTAGGCGTCGTCACCGGGGTGCAGGCGATCTCCTGGCAGAAGGTGACCCTCCACGGCCGCGCCGCCCACGCCGGGACTACCCCGATCGGGCTGCGCATCGACGCAGGCCTTGCCGCCGCCCAGATCATTGTCGAGGCCCGCCGCATGGTGAACTCCGGCGAGTATGGCCAGCTGCGCGCCACCGTTGGGCACATCCGCGCATCGCCCGGCCTTCCCAGCGTCGTCCCGGATCTTGCAGAGATCACTGTTGACTTGCGCAACCCCGACGACACCCTCATGGCCAAGGCGGAGGCTGATCTGGAGGAGTTCTTCGCCGCGCTGCCCGAAACCCAGCCTGGCCTGCGCGTGGAGGCCAGGCGCGTGGCCAGGACCCGGGCCGTATCCTTCAGTAACGAGATTCAGGACGTGATCGATGCCTCGGCCGACACCCATGGCTTTGACACCATGCGCCTGACGTCAGGCGCCGGGCACGACGCCCAGGAGATGGCCGCCATCACCCCGACAGCGATGATCTTCGTCCGCGGCCAGTACGACGGCATCAGCTACAACCCCCGCGAATACTCAACCCCCGAGGACTGCGCGGCCGGCATCTCCGTCTTGGCAAAGACCATGCTGGAGCTGAGCGCATGACCGTCACCGTTCGCCCTTGGTCCTTCACTCGGCGCCCCGAACCCTGGGTCTTCGCAGACGAGCCCACCCCTGCGTCGGAGTTCCACCGCAGCATGCCCGGCTACGCCCCCAGCCCCCTCATTCCAGTGCCGACCCTGGCTGAACGCTGGGGCGTCGCCTCGGTCTGGGTCAAGGACGAATCCGACCGCCTGGGCCTGCCCGCCTTCAAAGTCCTCGGCGCCTCCTGGGCCGTGAACCGGGCGATCAGCGCCACGGCGGGCAAACCCCCGGCACGGACACTGCAGGAACTCCAAACCCTGGCGGCCGACAATCGGACCACACTCATTACCGCCACCGACGGCAACCACGGCCGCGCGCTGGCTTACATGGCCCGCCTCCTGGACCTGCCCGCCCGGATCTACGTCCCGGGCGGCCTGCCGGAAAGCACCGCGGAAGCCATCCGTGGGGAGGGCGCCACCGTCATCGACACCGGTGTCATCTACGACAACGCCGTAGCCCTCGCAGCGGCCGAGACAACAGGGCGCGAGCTGCTCATCCAGGACACGGCATGGCAGGGCTACGAGGAAACCCCCGCCTGGATCATCGACGGCTACTCCACGCTGTTCGCCGAGATCGATCAACAGCTTCCCGAACCGGCCACGACCGTGGCCGTGCCGACCGGGGTCGGGTCCCTCCTGCAGGCAGCCCTCCAGCACTACCGTGCCGCGGACAGACTCATCCGGCCGAGTGTCCTGGCCGTCGAACCCGCAACCGCCGCTTGCGTCACCGCGTCCCTCGCCGCCAGTCGGCCCGTCAGCGTGGACACCTCAGCCCCGACCTCCATGACCGGGCTGAACTGCGGAACGGTGTCCGCAACAGCCTGGCCTCCCATTCATGCAAGCCTCGACGCGGCAATCGGGGTCACCGACTCCGAGGCCCAGCAGGCCCTCGAATTCCTTCATCAAGAGGGCATCCCCGTCGGACCATGCGGTGCCGCGTCGCTTGCCGGACTCACCGCCGCCTGGGCCGCCCCCGAGGGCGCCGAGATCCTCGGTCTCGGCCCCGACGCATGCGTCGTCCTGCTGAGCACCGAAGGCGCGGCGGCGAACGAAGGACGGCGCTGACAATGGACACTCTCGGCAACGAGGTCACCCGACTCCTCCAGGACCTGGTCAGGATCCCCTCGGTCAACCCCTCCCTCGCGCCGGATGGGAACGGGGAGTCCGCGATCGCAGCCCACCTCAGTCAATGGGCGGTGGACCAGGGGCTGTCCGCCGACATCATCGACGACAAAGACGGAAGACCGAGCGTCCTCCTTCGTAGCGGACCCCCACACGCAGGTTTCCCCACGCTGCTCCTGTGCGGGCACCTGGACACCGTGGGCTTCGGTGCCATGGCGGACCCGCTCGAACCGCGGATCGAGGGCGACTGCCTCTACGGGCGCGGCGCCTACGACATGAAGGCCGGCCTCGCCGCCGCGCTCATCGCGTGCCGGGAAGTTGCACGGCAGGGCATCGGCGTCAACGTGGTCGTTGCCGCGGTCGCGGACGAGGAGCACGGCAGCCTCGGCATCCAGCGCATCCTGGGACGCCTCGAAGCAGACGCCGCAATCGTCACGGAGCCAACAGAGATGGCCATCGGCGTCGCGCACCGCGGATTCGTCTGGACCGAGATCGAGGTCAAAGGCGTCGCCGCGCACGGCTCACGCCCCCACCTCGGCGTCGACGCGATCGCCAGAACCGGGGCCTTACTGACTGGCCTCGAGCGTCTCAACGCTTCCCTCGCCACCAGGGCTCACCCGCTCCTTGGGCCCTCGATCGTGCATGCCTCGCTCATTCAGGGCGGACAGGAAGCCTCAACCATCCCCGAACGCTGCCTCGTAACCATCGAGCACCGCACACTCCCAAGCCAGAGTGTTGAGGACGTTGAAGACGGCATCCGCCGGCTGCTGAAGGAATGCTCTGAGGCGGACGGGCAGTTCGTCGCCGAAGCACGCACCACGATGTGCCGCCCGCCGCTCGAAACTTCGGTCGATCACCCGCTCGTAACCGCCCTCGCCGGCGCATACACGGGTGTGCGGAGCGGCAGCCCTGACGTCGTCGGTATGAGCTACTGGGCCGATTCCGCCTTCATCGCCTCCCGCGGGATCCCGACAGTCCTTTTCGGTCCCGGCGGAGAAGGCGCCCACGCCGATGTCGAATGGGCGAGCATCACCGACACCATCGACTGCACGCGAATCCTCATCGAAGTCGCCCGATCAATGGAGCATAGCTAAGCGCAAGGCCCCGGAAGTCACCATCAGAGCGCCGCACCCTGGACTGTCCCCGCGCTCGTCACTTGCCCCACACCCCTCCCCACCAAACCCCGGCGCGCTGCCGCGGCCCGGTGCGAGGGAATTAGTCCGGCACTCTCCCAGCCGGGAACCGCTTTGCCAAACAGGTGAAGACGCTGCTGCTAGATATCCCGAGGTAATGCATCAAGAACGACCGTCCATAGAACACTCAGCAGCAGAAGCAAGAGTGTGAACTTTCGTCAAAATGGCGGGGTTATTCACGGTTGATTGGCGGGGCTCGGAGTCGCTACGGCGCTTGGTTGTCGATCGCAAGCCCACCGCCACTTAGACACTCCCACCGGCTGTATGGAACTCGATCAGGATGGACTGCTCCGGGAACAGGACAGGTGCCTGGATGCCGACGTGGGAGAGGGTGCGTCCGGTAAGTTCCAGGGGGTTTCCTGTCAGAGACGCTTCTGCCCAGGCGAGGGGTGACTGGCCGTTGCCGGGCAGGGATGTGTAGGGGCTGGAGAGTCGCACCGCGTAGGCGCGGTGTGGGTCGAGGC
Source organism: Arthrobacter sp. Soc17.1.1.1 (assembly GCF_036867195.1). Classification (NCBI taxonomy): domain Bacteria; kingdom Bacillati; phylum Actinomycetota; class Actinomycetes; order Micrococcales; family Micrococcaceae; genus Arthrobacter; species Arthrobacter sp. Soc17.1.1.1. The sequence goes on along the minus strand of NZ_JBAJII010000004.1, from coordinate 80,596 downwards.
CCGGGAAGGTGAGTTTTCCTGGTGGGTAGGACGCGCTGGAGGCGGTGAGGGAGTAGGCGAAGAGGGCAGCGGACTTGTCGGACGCGACGGTTCCGCGGAGATCCATTGCCGGGTCGGGCAGGTCCGCGTGGACGACGTGTCCGGTGTGGAGGATGTCCCGCCATTGAAGGTGAAGGTCGATCCACTCCTTGAGGTGCTCGGTCTCGGTGGCGGTGAGCTTCGAGATGTCCCATTCGATGCCGTAGTGGCCGAAGATCGCGGTCGCGGCCCGGAAGGGCAGGGTGTGGGTGCGTCCGGTGGAGTGGGAGGTGGGTCCGCTGATGTGCATTCCCATGAGTTCGGGCGGTAGGAGGATCCCGGTGTACTTCTGGATGGTCAGGCGCTCGATCGGATCGATGCAGTCACTGGTCCAGATACGGTCGGTGTGCTGGAGCACGCCGAGGTCCACGCGGGCTCCACCGGAGGCGCAGCTTTCGATCTCCAGTCCGGGGTGCCGGTCCTTGAGGGTGCGCATCAGGCGGTAGAGGGCCTGGACGTTGCTGTGGACGACGGGGCGCCCGGTGCTCGCGTCGGCTGAGTCGAGCAGGTCCCGGTTGTGGTCCCACTTGATGTAGGCGATGTCATGGGCGCTGAGGATGGAGTCAATGCACTCCAGGATGTAGTTGTACGCCTCGGGAATGGCCAGGTTCAGGACGTGCTGCTGCCGGCCCGATATCGGGAGCCTGCCTTCGGCCTGAATGATCCATTCGGGATGGGCCTCTGCGAGTTTGGAGTCGAGGTTGATCATCTCTGGTTCGAACCAGAGCCCGAACTCCATGCCGAGGCCGCGCACGTGGTCGATCAGCGGGGACAAACCGTCGGGCCAGACATCGGGGTCGACGAACCAGTCGCCCAGGCTCGAAGTGTCATCGCGACGGCCATCGAACCAGCCGTCATCGAGGACAAACCGCTCTACGCCCAAGGCAGCGGCCGTATCCGCGAGACGGGTCAGACGTCCCAGGTCGTGGTCGAAGTACACGGCCTCCCACGTATTGAGGGTGACAGGTCGGGGTCTGACGGGGTGAACCGGGCGCGCCCGGACCTCCTCATGGAAGCGGGCGGACAGCTCGTTGAGCCCATTGCCCCACGAGGCCAGCATCTCGGGGGCAGCATAGGTTTCACCGGGGGCAAGGATTATTTCTTCCGGGAGGAGCAGTTCACCGGCGCTGAGGAAGGCCTGACCGGTCGGAGTCTTCTCGGCGCTGAGTTGATGATTTCCACTCCAGGCCAGGTGCACGGCGTGCACCAGACCTGTCTCGAATCCGAAGGACCGAGTGCCGGCAGCCAGCACCACGGTGGCATCGGCGCCGGGCCTGCCACGCCGGCTTTCCCTCCGGTGGCTCCCTTGGGTGAGCGCATAGCGTTGCGGGCTCCGCTCACGCAGATGACGCCCGGTTGTGTCCAGGACCTCGACCGCTGAATCCGGCAGGGGAACAACGGCCAGCAAGGACCGCACCTCGTAGTCGGACTCACCGGTGTTCGTCACCGACAGCTGCTGGCGCAGAACACCAGCGGCGGTGAGGCTGATCGACCCGCTAGCGCGAAGACCGGCGACCTCATCATCGGCCGTGAACGCTACGCGCTGACCCCCATCTACGTCCGTCTGTTCAATCGAGGTGAGGCGGAACGCGGGAAAGATATGTGTGCCCTGGCGGTGGCCAGTGAAGCCTGGAGTTCCCTGCCAGCCGAACGCTTCCTGCGGCATGACGGACAGTCGAGCCGGGACATCGAGCCCCCCGGAAACATGCTGTGGCACCAGTGATGCCACCAATGCTGAAAGGTGCTGCTCACTCAGAGCCCCCAGGGACGGTCCCCAGTGCAGGATGGCCGGGACCCCGGGTGCAGATGCGTCGATGACGACGCTCGTGTCCGCCACGGACAAATGGAAGGTCATTACTGATTCTTTCTCGAGACGAAACATTAGATTCGGTACCAGCGGACGCCGTGGGGTTCGAGGGTTATGCCCGTGCTCAGGAATGCCTGCTGCCCACCGATAAGTTCCTGTGCTGTGCCCGGCAGGCCCGAGAGTGTCTCGGCGCTGATGTGCTGCGGGGTGTCCGCGAAGTTCGCGAGGACGACGACGGTCGGTTCTGGTTCTCCCAGCGCGTCGGGCGGGCCGGGGCGCTGGTAGCCGAGGACGTGGGCGTTGTTCGTATGGAAGGGGAGTAGCTGTTCGCCGGCGAGTTCCGGCGTGCACTTCCGGACGTCGATGAGGTGGCGGAGCCGCGGAAAGATGGCTCCGGCGTCCGTCGCAGCGTCCTGCCGGGTCGCGTAGCGCTCCGCGGGGTAGGTGGGCCGGCCGACCCACCGGCTGTCCTCCGCCTTAGCCGGATCATCCAGGTAGCCGTAGTCGTTGAGTTGGCCCACTTCGTCGCCGAGGTAGAGCAGCGGGATGCCGCCGGTGCTGGGGATGATTGAGTGGGCGGGCAGGATCCGGGCGACGGCGGCACGGCACTCAACGGGGTCGCCCGCCTCCAGTCCGGCTTCGAGTCCGGCGAGGGATGCCGTGGTGCCCGAAACGCGGCAGTCCCCGGTGCGGGGGTTGTCCTGGAACGGGAGGCCGCGCGCGAAGTTGTCGGGGAACCGGTCGACGTAGAACGCGTTGAGGAAGCGGCGGTGGTCGTGGCCGTTGATGCCGAGCTCGGCGGCATCTTCGTCGGAGAACGTCCAGCCGATGTCGTCATGGCTGCGCACGTAGTTGACCCAGGCCGTGCCCTCCGGGATCTCGTGCCGGCGCTCAAGACCGCATACCCGCCGTCGGAGTTCTCCTCGGGCGCCCGGAACAGCGGCATGAGGTGCAGGTAGGTGAGGCCGAGCTCGCGGAAGTAGGGGATCCGCGCCCGGAGGCCGACGAGATCCCCGGCGTAGAGATCCACGTGGCAGACGCCGCCGAGCATCCGGTGGGAGGAGAACCAGTCCGGTGCCATGGCACGGGATGCGTCGAGAGCCTTGAGGCCCGCGGGCCGGTCCTGCCAGGATGCCGCGGCGTCGAGCGCCACCTGCAGCGGCTCGCCGTCCGCCCCGGGGCCGTAGATGCGGTGGAACAGCGCCTGTAGCCGGGGGAACTCGGTGTCGAAAGCGTGCCTGGAAGGACTGCCAGTTGGCGTCCGACGTCGTCGGGTGGCGCATCGAAGAAAGCTCGGCCCGAATGTGATCTTTGGTCAGGATGTGAGAAGTGAAGGGCACAGTCTTCCAGGGTGTGGTTGGAGGTCCAATCGTGAGGACCTGGGGGCAACGACAGCGAAGCTGAATTACGGGATGAAGGGGTCTGCGATGGTTGCGATGCCGTGCTGGATGCAGGCCAGTGCGACGCGTAGCGCGTGATCGACGACGACGGGTTCGTCATGCAGGACTTGCCCGCAGTGCGGGCAGGTTTGTGGCTCGTCGCTGGCCTCTTGCGTTGACATCGAGACTCGCCTTTCTACTGTGAGGGCGTACCTGTCGGGCTGAGTTAGATCGGTCAGCTGGTTAGAGCACCGGCTTGGGGTCTCGCTGGATCGCCTGCAGGAGGCGTTCGGCGCTCTGCCTACCCATTCGAGCCGCATGGAGGCTGAGGGTTCCCCGGTTCTCGGTGGGGTTAGATTGCGCGAGATAGCCAGTTATGCGGCGGGGATCAAGAAATATGAGCGGAACCTTTTCTACCAGTGGCTCTGGTGGTACGAGGACCTCCTCTGCGGCGAAGATGATGCCGTCCACGCGGCGTTCAATGAAACTGTTCAGGGTTCTTAGGTTGGACGAGGGGTCATTGCCGGACTCTCCGACCAGGACCGCATAATTATGGTTGGCTGCTATGCGGACGACGACACCTAGTACCGTGGAGGCCGGAAAGCCCTGAAATGGGAGGGCGACACCGATCATCATCGTCCGTCCGCCTGCGAGAGACCCTGCGACTCGGTTGTGGTGGTAGCCCACGCTGGTAAGGGCTGCTTCAACCCTGTGCTTTGTGGAGACGCTCACGCCCCCTGTTCCGTTGAGCACACGGGATACCGTGGCACCCGACACTCCAGCGACGGCGGCCACGTCATCCATCGTTGCCATAGTTCCCCTGCCTGCTTTGGTGGTAGTTCTGCGGGCCCCGTCGGAGCTACTTCACACTGCCCGCGGTGAGTCCGCGTACGAAGAAGCGCTGCAGTCCGAAGAAGATGAGTAGGGGCACCACGAGAGTGATGAAGGATCCGGCGGCGACGCGCTGCCAGCCCTGTCCGTATTGTCCGAGCAGCGTGTAAAGGCCTTGGGTCATCACGGCATTGGGTCCGCTCTGGATGAAGATGTACGCGACGAGGAAGTCGTTCCAGACCCAGAGGAACTGAAAAATTGCGAAGGATGCCAGGGCGGGGACGGACATAGGGACGATAAGCCTCCAAAAAATCTGGAAGTGGCTTGCGCCGTCAATTTTAGCTGCCTCGATGAGGGAGTTAGGCAGTGTCTGCATGTAATTGCGGAGCATGTAGATGGCCAGAGGCATCGCGAACGTCGCGTGGACGATCCACGCGGCCGGATACTGGCCGATGATCTGGATACCGGTGGTCTCCCCGAACCAGACGAACAGTTGAAGGACGGGGATGATGGCCAGTTGGACCGGGACGACCATCAGACCAAGGACGATACCGAAGTAGATTTCCTTGCCGCGGAACTGAAAGAACGTGAAGGCGTAGGCGGCCATAGCCGCGATCATGACCGGCAGGACGGTCGCGGGAACGGTGACGGCGACCGAGTTCCAGAAGGTGGTGCCAACGTCCAGGGAAGCCCACGCGTCCACGAAGTTCTGCCCGGTCCAACCCTGTCCGAAGGGGTCAACGAAGACCGTCCACCAGCCGGTGGCATCGACTCCGGCCTTGGTGCGGAAACTCGTGATGAGCAAGCCGATCAGGGGGAAGAGCCACGCCAGGGCGATGACGCCCATGATCACGGTGGTGAGGACGTGAGGTTTTTGGGCTTCGCCGGCGGCGTTGACGCGTCGTTTTTTCCGGTGGATATTGACCGTCCTGGGGCGGTGGTCTGAATCCACCACGGGGGTTGGGATAACTGTCACCGGAGTTCCTCCTGCGCTTTATAGCTGCGGACCTGGTAAACGATGAGGGGCACGACAGCGATCATCAAGATAATGACCACGGCGGCTGCCTTGCCGGGATTCTGGAAGCTGAACAGCTGGGAGTAGAAATCCACGGCGAGGACACTGGTGTTGTACTGGCCTCCGGTCATCGCGTAGATGATGTCGAAGATCTTCATGACGAAAATGACCACCGTGACGAAGACCGCGAGGATCGTGCCGCGAATCTGCGGAACAATGACCAGGAAGAAGGCCCGCCGCTCGCTCGCGCCGTCGAGCCGTGCGGCCTCGATGGTTTCCTCCGGGACGGCCTTAATGGCCGCGGAGAGGAGCACCATCGCGAAGCCGACCTGCAGCCATATGGCGATGCACATGATGAGGAAACTGTTGAGGCGTCCGGAGTCCAAGGTCAGCCACGGGACGGGGTCCTGGCCGGTGACACCCGTCCAAAGGGCGTTGAGCAGATAAATCTGCGGGTTTCCCGGCGGCGCATAGAAGTAGATGAAGCGCCACGTCACGGCCGCTGCGACACCGCTGATGGCCATGGGCAGGAAGATCATGGACTTGAAGGCCGTTTCCCGGCGCTTACCCAATTTGTCCGTGAGAATCGCCACGGTGAGGCCGATGATGACGCTCACGGCCGGTACGACAAGTACCCAGAGGAGGTTGTTGAGCAGAACCCCGAGGAAACCGGGGTCCGTCACCAGCTCGCTGTAGTTTTGAAGGCCGACGAAAGTGTCGCCCTCACCGCGCCGCTGACTGGTCTGCGTGAAACTCTGCACGACCGTCCGCAGGGCCGGGTAAAGGAGGAAGATCGACACAAGCACGAAGACCGGGGCGAGGAAAACATAGGGCAGCAGCCGGGTCTTCCACCGGTTGTTGGTCCTCTCAACGAGCCAGTTCAGGCTCCAGAAGATCAGCAAGGAGACCCCGAGTCCGAGGATCACGGAGATGAGTGCACTGAAAATAGGCATCGCGTACCACCTGACGTCGTTGTGAGGATATGCCGGGAGACGGCCGGGGATGCGAACAAACCCCGGCCGCCGGTCCGACGCTGATTACCGGTCGGGCCAGGATGCGTCGATGGCCTTGAAGGCTTCCTCCATGGTGGTCTGGCCCGAGAACCAGTTCGTGAGTTGCGTCCACTCGGTGCCTGCGCCTACTTCGCCTGGCATCTGGTCGGAAGCATCGAAGCCGAAGACCGTGGACTCGGACAGAAGCTCCTGTGCCTTCTTCTGGAACTCCGTGGTGTAGTTCGAGGCGTCGAAATCGTTGTGGGGGGAGAGGAAGATCGCCTGGCTGGCATATCCATTGGTCCCGAAGTCCTTGCTCACGAGGTATTCGAGGACCTGCTTGGTCTCATCGGAGTTGGTGAACGCTCCGACGAGATCACCGCCGCCGAGCATCGCCACGTCGGTTCCCTCGGGCGAGGGGAGCTGGAAGAAGTCGATGTTCGACAGGTCGCCAGCCTGGATCTGAGCCTTGATGTCATCGGGGAAGAAGTCCGAGATGAACGACCCCTGACGCATCATGAAACACTGACCGTTGTCCTTGCCTTCGGCGAAGAGCTGGTTGCCGGCGGTCTGGAACGACGTGGTTGCGGCCGCAGCACCGCCACCGTTGACCTTGCCGTCTTCCAGCAGCTGGCTGGCGACCTTGTCGCCTGCTTGCTTGACGAGATCACTGTCGAAGGTCACATCCCCGGCAATCCAGGCGTTGTACTGCTCGAGCCCGCCGTATCGCAGGACGTACTCCTCGAGCCAATCGGTTGCCGGCCACCCGGTTGCTGCGCCGGATTCCAGACCCACACACCAGGGGGTGCCAAGATCCTGCTCAATAATGGTTTGCTGCAACTCCGTGAGCTCGGCGTCCGTCGTCGGCACAGTGAGTCCTGCCGCCTCGAACGCGCTCGGGTTGTACCAGACCAGTGACTTCACATTGATCGAATATGGAAGCGCATACGTCTGACCGTCTACTTGCGCGATCGTGCCCAGACCGTTGGCTTCATCGGCCGTGATGGCTTCCACGTCAATGCCCAGTTCCTCCAGCGGGTACAGGTTCGAGGTCTGGCTTTTCAGCACACCGGGCTGAGGGTAGATGGCGATGTCCGGCGGGTTCCCGGCGGTAGCACGGGACACGACTGCCGTCTGAAAGTCGGTGTTGCCGTCGTAGGTAACCTCAATACCGGACGTTTCTGACCACTTGTCGAGGTCCGCCTGGAAAGCTTCTGCTTGGGCGTCGGTGAAAGCACCGAGGATGGTGATCGGCTCTCCACTGCTCTCGCCTCCCTCTCCGGTGTTGCTGCCGCTGCAGCCGGTGAGAGCGAGAGCCAACGCGAAGGTTACTGTGCTGGCGATCTTGCTTTGAAGCCTCATCGCTTCGTCCTTTCCGTGACGAGTATTATCGACCAAAACGTTTTGATGATGATCGACAGTAACCAGTGTCACACCCGCTCGCAAAACAGATCATGTTTCAGCTTCATAACGATTGGATACCGATGGAACCCTCACCAGCGACAGCGCGGCCGCAATTCCACTTCACCTCCCAGGGGTGGATCAACGATCCTCACGGGATCACCTACGCCAACGGGCGATACCATCACTTCTTCCAGCACGTACCCAGTGCTACGACATGGGGGCTGGGGTGCTACTGGGGTCATGCCAGTGGCACTGACCTGTTCTCCCTCGAGGAGATGGAACCCGCTCTCGTTCCCGGAGAAGGAGACGACGGGGTGTGGTCGGGTTCGCTCATCGTCGATGATGCAGGAACACCAACCATCTTCTACACATCGGTTACCGCCGAGAACCCGGCGCTGGGAACGGTGCGCACAGCAACACCAGTCAACGATGACTGGATCGAGTGGAAAAAGGGCGCTATCGTGGCTCGCCCTGCGGGGGACAAAAACTTGATCGCCTACCGTGATCCCGCCTTCATCCGGACCACTGAGGGATGGCAGATGATCGTCGGTGCTGCCTTTGATGACGGAACGGCCGGCGCTCTGGGCTATTTCTCCGCCGACGGGGTGGACTGGCGCCCTGAAGGAATCGTGCTCAGTCGTCCCGTGAGCGAACGGGAGCCGGTCCGGAGCGGGGGCATGTGGGAGTGCCCGCAAATCCTTGAGGTTAACGGACAGCACGCACTCATCGTTTCGGTATGGGAGGACAACGTCCTCTTCGACGTCGTCTACGCGCTCGGTACCTTCATCGACGGGATCTTCACCGCCAGCACGTGGCGCCGGCTCAGTCACGGCCCATCCCCTTACGCCGCAACAGTCTTTCAGGACGCCAAGGGGTCCTCCTGCATGATGTTCTGGCTCCGTGAGATAACAGGCCCCGGATGGGCGGGAGCACACTCAATTCCATACCGCATATCAATCCAGGACGATACCCTAGTGCTGACACCGCATCCCGACCTCGACGCTTACCGGGTCCCCGCCGGAGAGCAGCTCGGACCGGCGGGCTCGGCGTGCGACATCGTGTGGCCCGCGGCCTCGGGCAACTCCTTTGCGATTCGGCAGGACTGCGGGCCTGTCCTGGCCTTGGAGCGCACTGCAGCGGAACTCGTGGTGCGCATCAGGGATGAGGTGTACAGCTTTCCCTGGGCAGGCGACATCCGTGTCATCATCGACGGCCCCGTGGTCGAGATAGCCTCTTGGGCCGGAGTGTTCGCCGCTCCGATGACAGCACTGGAAGGTCCTTGGACCATTGCCGGGGCAGCCGTCGCCGTTCACCGGCTAGCGCGAAATTAGGTCCCCCATGCGCGGAGCGGCAACTGACTTCCGGGTCACCAGGTAGCCCGGAAGTCGAGTGTCCAGCGGCCCATCTGGTTTCTTGGATTCCATTTCATCCAGTGCCGCGGTCACGGCCCATCGCCCCATCGCATAATGCGGCAGGGCAACAGTCGTTAGCCCCGGCAGGAGCGCGTTCGCGACCGGTTCGAAATTATCGACCGAGACCACTGACAAATCGGCGGGAATGTTCACCCCTAGCCGGATGGCGGCCTGATACACGCCCATGGCCATCGGGTCATTGAAACAGAACACGGCGGTAGTGTCTCGGGCGCCGGCCTCCATCATCTGAGCGAAAGCGATGCGACCCGCCTCGGCGGTTCCGGAATCACCTCCGGTGAACGTTCTGCCCTGCAACCCTGCACCCCGCATCACCGCTTCGTAACCCCTGGCCCGCCCACTAGTGCCAGGACCCGCCACGGTGAGTGTGAAATGGACGATAGACCTGTGGCCGGCAGCAAGCAGAGTCTCCGTGGCTAACCGACCAATCTGCTCCTCATCGGGAACCACGGAGCGGACCTTTCCCCGCGGATCGGTAATATCAACTAAGGCCGACGGAACCCGGGTGAGTTCTTGTGGGAGTTCGGTTGAGTCCTCATGGAACATGCGCGCGTAAACGATGGCATCGATCTGTGCCGCCAGCAGCGCCGATAACTGCTTGGACTCGGTGTCACTATCACGGTTCGAATTGACCACGACCAACAGTTGCCCGCGCTCCGACGCTGCGTCCTGTGCGCCCAGGACCACGCCAGTCGCGAACGGCGTGGTAGCAATGTCATCAGAAACCAAACCAACGATCTGCGAACGCCTGCTTTTCAACCCACTAGCCATACGATTCGGCGCATACCCGAGCTCATCGGCAACCCGTCGGACACGCTCCCTCGTAGCCTCTGCAACCTGGCCTCGACCACTCAAAGCATGCGAGACCGTGGTGATGGATACAGACGCGGCGCGCGCGACATCCTCGATACCGACAGGCTTCAGACCAGCTCCATCGAACGTCATCATTATCTCCCTCAGTACACGCAGTTCCGATCGAAGCGTAAACCAAAACCTTTTGTGCCCACTGTGACACACAGGACGGGACCCAGCATTTTTCGCACGGACGAGTCGTCCAGCGGTAATCAAAGACTTTTGGTTTCTCCACTTCGACGGTCGCTCAGTCGTTGACCGAGCGCACTGCTCGTGCGGGTGATCCCACAACATCCGTGTTACCCGGCACGGCCTTTGTCACGACAGCAGCGGCTGCCACGACGGCGTTGCCTCCGATCGGCACACCCGAAAGGAAGTCAAGCCCCTGGGAGTGGTGTAGCGCTGCGTGACCCTTCAGGGGTTAGGCGGTGAGTGCGGGGCGGGTCTCCTTGTCGGTGGTCGTGTCGTCGGTGTCGGTGACGAGGGTGAGGCGGCTCTTGGCGAGGATGTCGAGTCCGAGGTAGCGGCGTCCTTCAGCCCATTCGTCGGTCTGCTCGGCGAGGACCGCCCCGACGAGGCGAATGATCGCGTCCCGGTTGGGGAAGATCCCGACGCTATCGGTACGACGGCGGATTTCACGGTTCAACCGCTCGTTGGGGTTGTTCGACCAGACCTGCTGCCAGAGTCCTTCAGGGAATCCAGTGAACGCGAGGATGTCCGCGCGGGCTGCGTCGAGGTGCTCATGGGCGTCGGGAAGTTTCTCCTCGACGTAATCCAGGAGCCGGTCGAACTGGGCGTGCACGGCGGCGGCATCGGGCTGGTCATAGACCGAATGGAGCATTGCTTTCACAGCCGGCCACATGGTCTTCGGTGTCACACTCATCAGATTTGCGGCGTAGTGGGTGCGGCACCGCTGCCAGGACGCCCTGGGTAGGTTCGCTGCGATTGCTCCGACCAGTCCCTGGTGGGCGTCGGAGGTGATGAGGCGGACGCCGGTCAGTCCGCGGGCGACGAGGTCGGCGAAGAACGTGTTCCAGGCGGGCCCTGTCTCGGACGTGGCGACGCGCAGGCCGAGGACTTCCCGACGCCCGTCGGCGTTGACGCCGGTCGCGATCATGACGACCGCGTTGATGACCCTGCCGCCTTCGCGGACCTTCATGGTCAGGGCGTCGGCGGCGACGAAGGTGAACGGGCCTGCCTCGCCCAGGGGTCGGTGGCGGAACTCGTTGACGTGGTCATCGAGCTCGGCCGCCATGCGGGAGACCTGCGACTTCGAGAGCGAGTTGATGCCGAGAGTTCTCACGAGCTTGTCCATGCGTCGTGTGCTGACGCCGGCGAGATAGCAGTCAGCGACGACCGTGATCAGCGCGGACTCGGCCCGCTTACGGCGCTCGAGCAGCCAGTCGGGGAAGTAGGTGCCGGAGCGCAGCTTCGGGATCGCGGCGTCGATCGTTCCGACCCGGGTATCCAGGTCGCGGTGCCGGTAGCCGTTGCGCTGGGTGAGCCGGTCAGGGCTGGACTTGCCCCATTCAGCGCCGGCCACGGCATCGGCGTCAGCCGAGAGTAGCGCGTTGATCATGCTCTGCAGCAGCGAACGCATCAGATCCGGCGACGCGTCGCTCAGGGCTTCAGCAAGCACACCGGCAGGGTCGACAATATGGGGAGCGGTCATCGTGTGTCCTTCTTCGAGTTCGGTTGTGAGAGATCACTCGAAGGATCACGCGGTGGCCGCGCCCATGTCGATCACCATGACGAACCGGGCAACCGCGCTACACCACTATCAGGGACTCAACTCCCGAGTCGCTTGGTTGCTATGATTCGTGATGGACGGGGTTAGGCAGCCAGCGCCGTATCCGCACGCAACGGATGGGTGCACCGCGCATGCCGACGCCTCCTCAGAAGGCTAAGACCAGGACCCCTGGTGATCTTGTTCCAACCAGATTGTTCGATGACTCTCCGACCGGGACGTTCGAGTACTTTTTCGACACCGACACGTTCTACTGGTCTGATGAGATGTTCGCTCTCCACGGCTACGAGCCAGGCCAGGTCGCTCCCTCCCTCGAGCTCGGGCTGAGTCATTTCCCGCCCGAGATACGGGATCAGGCGGCCGCGTACTGGCAGGAAGTCCGGACGCACGGTGGGCCCCTGTCGACTTACCTCACCCTGAACGACGCGCATCGAACCGAGCACAAGGTGCTGATCGTGGGAGACCAGATCCGACACGAGGATGCGGTGGTCGGAGTCTGGGGAATCATGATCGATGTGTCCCGCTCCGTCCGCGTCGACTCCGCTCAACAAGCCAGGGACGCTGTGGCAGCATCAGCCCGTGAGCGCGGCGTCATTGAACAAGCCAAGGGCATCCTGATGGGACAGGCCGGCATCACAGCCGATCAGGCCTTTCACCTGATCAGCCAGCACAGCCAGGACACCAACCGGAAGGTCACCGTCATCGCCAGGGGCCTCGTTGCGCGGGCATCCGAGATCGCAGACGTCAAGGATCACGCCCTCGCCACAGCCCGGACCATCCTTGAAGCCACCTGAGCCGCTTAGGTTGCGATCAGGCAGGGAATCGCGTCGCAGCGGCACGCGCAGGTATTGCTTTGGACTGCTATCTCCGTAGTGCCGTCCGGGATAGGGCTTGTGTCTCGGACCTGAGGTTTCCTCGAACTACCGTGTTCCTCGGCGGATACCTGGTGCCCCAGCCCCGAGTGGCGTCCGCTCCGGCCGGACTATCCCTGTCGCTGGGATACCCGTCGGTGCATTCCGGTAGGTCCTGCTGTAGGGATACACCGGCCGCATAGCGGGAGGAGGGATTATCAGGGAGCCTGGCACTCAAGCAGCAGGGTCCTGATTCGGTCCTTGACTGCGAGGTTCACTGTCTCATGTTGCATAAGCTGCGGGTCATACCCCGCCTCACCGCCCAATCCGGAACCGCGGAGTTACGCATTGTTGGCTTTTTCACGACGAGCGGCAGCTTCGCGTTGCGAGCACTCATCCGCCGGGCGACCTCGATCAGCGGAGTGCGCACCGTCCTGGTCGACCTGACGATGGCACGGCGCGTTGACCAGGCCGCCGTGCGGGTACTGAATCAGTATCTGCACCCGTCGAATTATCGAAGCGGTCAACACCCCTTTATCGAGGTTCGTATCCTCATGCCAGCATTCTTGCCGGGGACCCCCGGTGAGCCCGGTTCCGTCGAGGACCACCACACCCACAGACCCTAAGCCATGCCTGCACCCACCTCATCGTCATGGTGTTCGTGAGGTGAACGACTGCTTCTGTCGCCGTCCACCCCGGTAGGACAACCTTTCGCCCCTCTACGTTCCCGGGACTGTCCGATAAACGGTGTGTGGGTCCGGCGGTTTTCATCAGTGAGTGGTGCTCTCGAACCGGCCTGCGAAGGGGAAAAGCGAACGCGTTGAGCGCTGGTTTCCACTTGATCACCCAGCGTGCTCTGCCGCCGCCGGTCGGGTCAAGAGACCGGGTCACGAGATACAGGCACTTCAGCGCAGCGGTCTCGTTCGGGAAGTGTCCGCGGGCCCTGACCGCTCGGCGGTAGCGGGCGTTGATCGACTCGATCGCGTTCGTCGTGCAGATGACCCGGCGGATCTCCACGTCGTATTCGAGGAAGGGCACGAACTCGGCCCAGGAGGACTCCCAGAGCTTCACGATCGCCGGATACCGTTCGCCCCACTCGGCGGTGAACTCCGTGAACCGGTCCTTCGCCGCTGCTTCACTCGGTGCCGTATAGACAGGTTTGAGCGCCTTGACGATCCCGTCGCGGTGTTGCCGGCCGGCATACCGGAAGCTGTTGCGGATCAGGTGCACGATGCACTGCTGCACCACGGTCCGCTCCCAGGTGGTCGTGATCGCCTCGGGCAGGCCCTTGAGCCCGTCGCAGACGGCGATGAGCACGTCTTCGACGCCGCGGTTCTTCAGCTCGGAGAAGACCTGCAGCCAGAACCTCGCCCCTTCACCTCCGTCGCCGGCCCAGATCCCCAGGATGTCGCGTTCCCCGTTCGTCGTCACGCCCGAGACGGGCGTAGAACGGGGTGTTGCGGACCTGCCCGTCCCTGACCTTGACCACGATCGCATCGACGAACAGGACCGGGTAGAGCGGATCCAACGGCCGAGAAGCCCACTCTGCAAGCTCCCCGGCGACCTTCTCCGCAATCCGGCTGATCGTGTCGTTGGAGACTTTCGCCCCGTAGACCTCCTCGAAATGCGCGGCGATCTCCCCGGTCGTCAGTCCGCGGGCGGACAGGGAAAGCACAATCTGATCGATCCCGTCCAGGCGTCGTTTCCGTTTGGGCACGATCACCGGCTCAAACGAACCATCCCGATCCCTCGGCACCTCGATCTCGACCGGGCCGATCTCCGTCAGCACGGTCTTCAATCGGGTGCCGTTACGCATGCTCGCCGCGATCGGTGTCTGCCCGTGCTCATGCCCGAGATGCTCGGTCAGCTCGGCGTCCAGAGCGGTTTCCAGGACGTTCTTCGTGAGCTGGTTCAACAGGCCGCCGGGCCCGACCAGGCTTACGCCCTGCTCCTTGCCTGGGCGAGCAGCCGCTCGGCAAGATCCAACAGAAACGATGATCTCTCCCGTCACAGGATCGATCGTCGCTTCTGTTGCTTCGGTCGTGAAGTCGTTCACGGCCATCTCCTCTTGGATCAGGCCGGGCCCTCACACACCGTTTTTCTTACAGTCCCTGAACGACTTCACGACCGTTTTTCTTCAGTCCCGGGTCGCCGTAGTGGTGTCGGCACTGCCGGTGGTGCCGGTGATGGGGGTAGCGAGGGTTTTTTGCGTTTGCGGGTGGTCAGCAGGGTCGGGGCTGTGGTCCGGGCTGGGGCGTGGTTCAGGGTTCGTAGTGAACGCAGCATCCTGTAGGCCCGGGTGAACTGTATGGCTTCGCTGGCCAGGTCTTTCATCAGTGCCCGTGATGCGGGCGCGGAAAACGGCCACCCACTGAGCTGCTCCACGATGTGGGCTGTGCAGTGGTGGAGTTGGGCTGCCCCGACCATCGCAGCGCTGGTATGCAGGCTCAGCAGGGCGACTTCCATCTGCACGAGGTCCTGGGTCATGAGGGCGTCGTGGATCCTTTGCAGACGGCTTGATAGCAGCGCGTCGAACCTGTCCAGGACGCTCAAGGCCTCGCGCGTGGAGCGCAGATCCGCGGCCAGGGCTTGAACGACGGCCACATCCAGGACAGGGATCATAGGCCCATCATGCGACCCACTGGGCCTTCTTCACGGCATTGATCGGCTGAAACTATGACGAGGCGAAACCAAATCAGAGTTGCGAAAACTGTGGACTTGACGGTGTTTCTGGGCTGACGCGCCGCGCGGCCCGGGACGTTTCCGAGTTCTGCAGGTTCCCGAGGTCTCCGCGCGTCGTAGGTTATAGGTCGTGCCAGCAAAAGGAGGTGGAAGCTTCTACTGGCACGACAGCTTCCAGTAGAACATCGACCGGGCCAAGTGGGCTAGAGCATGCCGGGCAGGAGTCAGCGGCTGCTCTTTCGGCGAAGAGATTTCTTGTGAAGTGCAGGTACGAGGCAGGCTGCTAGCCCGCCGGGCTCGCCCTGGTGCGGGTACCTGAGATTATCCGGGCGGCACGGGTTCCTGCGGTTGTGTCGGTAGGACGGGTTCTGTTGATGAGCTGGGCGGGAGGGGTTCTGTCGGTGGGCTGGGTCGTGTGCGCTGTCGTGCGGTGGGCTGCGCCGGGGTGTCTGCTGTCGGGGCGGGGTTGGGGGTTTGCCGTGAACGCATCCTTCGGTAGGCGCGGGTGAACTGCACGGCTTCTTTCCCCAGATCCTTCATGATGGCTCGTGATGCGATCGCGGAGAACGGCCACCGGCTGAGTTCCTCCACGATGCGGGCTGTGCAGTGGTGGAGTTGGGCTGCCCCGACCATCGCAGCGCTCGTATGCAGGCCCAGCAGGGCGACTGTCATCTGCTCGAGATCCTGGGTCATGAGGGCATCATGGATTCTTTGCAGACGGCTCGAGAGCAGGGCGTCGAATCTGTCCAGGAAGTTCAACGCCTCGCGAGAAGACCGCAGATCTGCGGCCAGAGCGTAGACGACGGCCGTATCCAGGACAGGGATCATCGGCCCATCATGCAACCCACCCATCTTGCTTGGCGACCCCGACCGGCTGAAACCGAGACGCGGCTGAACGTGCCCGCGTGCCCACCTGCCCTCCCGGCTGCCCGCCCGCTGGCGCCGGTCTGCCTGCCCGTCGGTCTGCCTGCCCGCCTGCCTGACTGCCGGTCTGCCTGCCCGCCTGCCTGACTGCCTGCCCGCCTGGTCGCCTGTCTGCTGTGATTGGTGGTGGTGGATCGTGTTGGTGATGCGCTGTAGCCGGGTCGCGGGGGTTATGCGAGGGTGTCAGCCGGCGTTGGGCGGGTCGAGCAGTCTTGGGTGGGAGCAGAGCGCGGCGTAGGCATGGGTGAACAGTGCCGCCTCGCGGTTGAGGTCCTGCAAGGCGTTGGGGTCGGCGGCCAGAGGCATCGCGTGCACGAGGGAGGTTGCGGGGTCGATCCCGGACAGGGCCAGCGCGGTGAGCTCGTACAGGCGCAGGGCACCGACCGTGGATGCGTGCGTGTGCAGGCTTGTCAGGGCGGTGGTAATCCGGTCAGGGCTCCATGAATAAACTGCGTCATGGATCGCGCGGACCCGGGAGGGTAGATCCGCCTGGAATCTGCCGAGCACCTCAAGGGCGTCGCATGATGAGTTGAGGTCGATGGCCAGCGCAGAGACGACACCGAGATCCAGGACGGGGAGCATGAGCTCATCCTTGCCCGATGTCACTGAGCATTGCAGGGCACTTCGCCCCCTCTCGGAGGCCAAGAACCATTGATGCGTCAGCGATCACTGGCGTCTGCTGCCTCGCGCCGGGACCTCGCCGACGGTCAGGGCGACGGTCAGGACGGCGGTCAGAACAGCGATCAGGGCGTTGATCGGGTGTGGGGAGAGGATTTACGGTCGGGTGAAGAGTTTGGTGCGCTCGGTGTCGCTGAGCCGATCGTTCCCGCACGCCGTTAGTGCTTCTTGGTAGGCCTGTTCGGTTTCGGTGCCGGCGTCGATGGCCGCGCTGATGGTGGGTTGCCTGTTCTCCATGCATCTCTCCAGCTCCTCTGCCGAGGTCCCGTCATCACAGGCCCCCATCGCCAGGAGGACGGCACCGGCCACCACGACACGATAGGCAGTCAGCGAACGCATAACCGACAGTGTAGAGCCGTGGCCGCGAGCCGGTACCTGCAGATCACCCGGATGCGGACGAGACGTGAGCTCATGTAAGGTCACCCCGCATACAAGAGCAGTTCCAGGCATCCGCCCAGACCGAGCAGATGGCACCGCCCCTATGTTGTCTCTGTCTTTGGGATTGGGGCGTATTAGGCATTGGACTTGGCTGAGCAGCGTGATGCTTCTATCGTTGGGGGTGAGGCCCTGGCCGGTTGTGGTGGTCACCATCAAGCCGGTCGGGGTCTGATCATTTCGCCGCCCGCCCCTACCAGGGGGCGCAAAACTACATGGGTAGAGTGCATGCGGTCGTATCCGGTGCTCATACGAAGCATTTCCGGGTTGGTCAGTGCCGGCCAGGGGGAGCTTGTAGCTTATTGATCAGCCCTGTCTGGGTGGGTTTGCGGGCCGGGTGAGGGTCAGTGGAGTCTCGGGAAGCTCTTGCTGGAAGCAGCTGACGATTCTTTGCGCGTCGTCTTCGATGGCGTGCGGCGGCAAGATGACGGTGAACGCCGCAGACGATGCATCCGGTGACGGTAACCTTTCGGCGACCATAGGATCCTGAACGCACCGTTCGGCACTGCCGCTGGCGATGCCGTCGACGTTAGTACCATCAACGGTGGTCTTCTTGGTGATGTCGATGGTGATGTACCAGAGAGCATCTGTGCCCGTGTGGTAGGTCACCATCGGCTCCTGGCTCACCAGAGCGGGCTTAGGGTCTTCAACCGCACCGCGACAAGCAGGAACCGGTAGCACCATGATCAGAACCAGCATCAGGAAGCAGATCCTTCGCTTCCGGCACATCTCCGCTCCTCCTCGGGATGATCTGAGGAGGACCGGAGATAGAACGGGCCCTCTGCCGGTCCGAGACGTCGTGGACACCCCCGGACTCCGCTTCGTCATCGGTACGCCTCTTAGGAGGCTCGCGGGTGCGTTGCCGGGACGGCGCCGGAGAAATCCCCGCTGCTCAAGTGATCCGATGTCGAGTGGATCGCTGTCGAGGTGTCCGGCGCTGGGTGGCCCGGCGTGGAGGTTGCGCCGAGACGGACAGAGATATGGGCGATCTGGTCCTCACGACTGAGATCCAGGTAGAGGCTCTGGACGTGCAGGGTGCTGCCATTCGGGAGGACGACGGCCGTCCCCACAGGAGGGAAGATGTCGGCTTTCACCCACGCCAGGGTCTGCCCTGCCTTGTCGTGGAATCGGGTACCTCCCGTCGCCGGGGCGTCAAGGGTAAGGAAAGGCCCACTCAGATGGTCGCCTGCTCTGGGGTGAAAGCGTCCCATCAGTTCGGGCGACGATGCTGATCGAGGCCGGCCTGGTGGTCGATGCCGGCCTGGTCGACCTTGCGGTGGAAGAGCATCCCGGCCTTGCCGCCGAGAATCGCCGCGATCAGTGGGACGAGGACGGCGATCGCCAGGGCGATCAGACCGCTGGCTGTCAGGGTGTCCTGATTGAACTGGAGACTGGGCACACCGTCGAGGCGGGACAGGACGTTGAACTGGTCTCCGGCGATGAGGGCCAGGACCGCCAGAACGACGGCGATGATAATGCCCCACAGCCAGACAGCCAGGCCCTGCTTCGCGCCGTCAAAGCGCGCCATACGGCCGGCGACGTAGCCGCCGCAGTAATAAGCCAGGAACAGGATGATCGCCAGGACGATCCCGCTCACGATGCCGATCGTGTCGGCGTTCTCGGTAGCCTGGTTCGCGGCATCAGTGGTGCTGCTGGTGTTCGCGGCCCCGATCCCAACGCCGATCGCCGTCGCGAGGGCACTGAGGATGACGGTCAGGCCGATCGCGGTCAGCCAGCCGAAGAACGCGGAGCCGAACTTGATGCCGCCGAAACGGTCTTTCTGCGCGGCCACGACATCATCGCGCCGGTTTCTGGGAGTGCTGGCTCCCGAAGTGTGTTCTGTAGCCATGACAAGTCCTTTTCATTGGTCGTGCCTACCCCGTCCGAGCACCGCTCTCTCGATGGTCAGCATGTGCTGTGACGAACCTCAACGAAAGGTTCCGGCAACCGGGTAAGTCACTGAGGTCACCCCCATGATAGCTAAGTATGCTTACTACTTGAAGTGTGCGGAACGCTCTTTCCGTCCCATCGCCCATAAGGTACGGCACCGCGGTACAACGCCGGGCTGAGGTCTCAGATGATGGCATTCGGCTACATTTCTAAGTGACAAAACCGGTCCGCCGCACGGATAAGTGATAGGGCGAGCCAAGCCGTGAAGGCGCGGCAGCCCTAGCATTCATGGCGTCTATGGCAGCGCGGACGTGCACCTTAGGTGATGAGCCAGGATGCTAGATGTGGGATGCGCGCCGGTTTCCGCCGTCGGCATGCTAGAAAGTGAGGACCGGCGTTTTTGGTCGGCGCCGCATCATTGGATCGGTGGGGCATCGTCCGATTGGGAACGTACGGGACATACTCAGACATCTGACGAAACCCTGGGAAGGGGAGCATCATGGGACTCGATGACAAGATCGGCAATGCAGCGCAAAAGCTGGGGGGTCAGGGCAAGGAAGCAGCCGGCAATGCCACAGGAAATCAGGACCTGAAGGCCGAGGGTCAGACCGACCAGGTCAAGGGCGATCTCAAGCAGGCGGGCGAGAAACTCAAGGACGTCTTCAAAAAAGACTGATCCGCGGCACCCCGGCCCAGCAACCCACCTCGGAACTGAGACTCACAGGACCCCAAGCCCAAGGGCCTAGGATTCAGGGGCCAGGGTGAAAGGCCTACGTTTAGGGGCTAGGAAGGAGAGTGCGCTCTGTTGGACGCACTCTCCTTCTTTCTTTGATGGCTCGCATCAAAGCGTGAAACCATTTCCCACGATCCCGTCGCCTATGCCTGGCGTCGCATCCACGACCAGGTGTGATCGTCGTACGTGCTGCTCGTCGAGTTGCTCGTCCTTGGCTGCTGGTGCTGGTACTCCGCAGGGCGTTCCACGCTGTCCGACTCGAGTACGAGGCGTCCAAGTAGTGCTGCTCGTGTGGTGCTGTTTGCGTAAGGGGGCTGCTGCAGCCACGATAGTAAGCCTGCTGTGATTTGTTGGTTGGTATTAGCCCAGCACGCCCGACCCCGTTTCGGGGGCTGGTCTTGTGCTGCCGGGATGTGGAGGGTGTGTTCGTGGGGTCTTCTTCGGTGCAGTACGGCGCCTCGACGCGGCTGGCTGGGGCGTCCATGTGGGATGGGGCGTTGGGGCGGGCTGCTTTGCGGTCCCTGCATGTCTTGTTGGTCATGGTGTTGGTGACGGTCCTGGTGTTCGCGTTGGTCCAGGTCCGTCTGGTCGTCATCCCGTTGCTGCTTGCGCTGATCTTAGCCTCGGCCATCGGCCCGTTCGTGTCCTGGTTGCGACGTAAGGGGTGCACGAGCTCGGTGGCTACGGCTATTGCCTTCATCCTTTTGGTGCTCTGCGTGGGCGCTCTCACCACAGGTGTCATTGTCGCGGTCATCGGCCAGACCGACATTCTTGTCCTGAAAGCCGCGCAGGGAGCGAACCAACTGATCGATTTGCTGCAGAACGGGCCGGTCCCCGTCAGCGACGCTCAATTGCAGGCAGCCAGGGACGCTGTCGTGGACTTCGTGACCAGCAGTACCGCGGGCACCACAGCGCTGGCGGGTCTCAGTGCGGCCACGACGTTCCTCACGGGGACACTTCTGATGGTCGTCATCCTTTTCTTCTTCCTCAAGGACGGGGAAAAGATTTGGGCGTTCACGCTGAGATTCTTCAGGGACGTGCGTCTGGTCAAGGCACGCAGGGTCGGGGACCAGGCGCTGGCTGTGCTGGGCGGGTATGTGCGCGGCACGGCAATCATCGCCGCCGTGGACGCGTTCTTCATCGGCCTGGCCCTGGTCATCCTTCAGGTCCCATTGGCTGTGCCGCTTGCGATCATCGTCTTCATCGGCTCGTTCATCCCCTTGATCGGGGCGACACTGGCCGGGGCGCTGGCGACCGTGGTGGCGCTGGTGACCAACGGACCGGTCACCGCCCTGATCGTCCTGGGCGTTGTGATCCTCGTGAACCAGCTCGAGGGGAACTTCCTGCAACCGGTCGTGATGGGCCATACCTTGAGCGTGCACCCGCTGGTGATCCTGGTCGCCCTGACTGCAGGCACAGTCCTCGCAGGGATCATCGGGGCGATCCTCGCCGTCCCCTTGACCGCGGTCACTTGGGCTGCCATCAAAGCATGGAACGCGGAATCCGATCACCTCATCACCGACGAGGCGATCCTGCTCGCCGAAACGCACACGCTGATGGATGAACAAGGCCATGGACCCAGCACGCTACCCGACAACGGTGGGGGTGAGTCGGCGCTACCCGAACTGCCCGAAATCAACCCCGCCCTGCTCACCGAGCGCTCCCTCGTCGCGCCCAGACATCAAAGCCTCGAACCCGACACCCAGGACACAACTACCAGTAACACCAGACAGGACCTCCCTTAGCCCGGGATGAAAGCCCCACCCTGAACGCGTGAAGCGTCAGTGGCAACTACCTCTCTTCTCATCCGGAGAAGTAGTCAGCCTACTGACTATTGGGTAGCGTTGACGGTGTTGCGGGTGCCGCCGGTTCCATCGGACCTATCGAATACCTGGTCAGGGCGAGGCATCACCTGCAGCGAGAGCTATCCAATCTCGTCACAGCTGTGACGACTACGAAAGGAACAGCGCATGCCAGCAGGACAGGGCAAAAATATCCGCCGGGTCACGAGCGTCGACGTGGTCCGCAGCACAACCAGCGAGAACGAGGCCGGTTCCTACACGTTCGAACTCACCCTCGATGATGGGGTGGAAGAACACCTGCTCGTGGTTCCCGCCGACGAAGCGTCCACGGTCGCGCGTCTGATCCAGCATGCCAAAGCCATGCAATGGGACAAGTCCACCGAGGACCTGATCTTCGAGAACTACGGTTCCTAACCGTCCGATGATTGTCTGATAACCGTCCGATAACCGCCCGGGGACTGCGTAATCGTTACCTGATCACCCACGAATAAGGCCGGTGGTGTGCTGCTTTCGCAGCACACCACCGGCCTTTTTCTTGCTACTGACCGTGTGTGGTTAGCGCTTGTTCTTCTGGTTCCTGGTGGTACCGGTGTCGTTGGCGGTTTCGTCGAGGATCTCGATCTTTTCCTTGCGAACCGTGTCGCTGACTTCCTGCTGCTCGGTGACGGTTTCCGTGTCCAGACGGACACGCTCCACGGCAACGGCTTCCTTGTCTACGACGACGCGCTCTTCGTGGAGGACGACTTCGTGCTCTTCCTCGCTGATTGCGGGCCCGTCCAGGGCATCCCCACGGTTCGCGTCCGTGATCGGCTCGGACACGACGCGCACCTCTTCATGCTGGACCGGGACTGTCTTGGTCACGTTCTCGGTGACCACGTACTTACGCAGACGCACTTTGCCCGCTTCGCGGCGCTCGGTGCCCACGCGTAGCTGCTCCTCGGAGCGGGTCATCGCATCATCCGTCGTCGGACCGGAGGTGTCATGCCCGACCGTGCCACGTGCCTGCGACCGCTCAGTATATTCAGCATCCCCGGTGCGCCCGGAACGATCACCACCAGTCACACCCGCGGTGTTGCCTGCAGTGTTGCCGGTGGTGCCCTGCGCCGTGGGCCTGGTCAGCCCGTAGTGGCGGTACAGGCGGTCCTCTTCCTCGGGGCTGAGATCCCCATCGGCCTCGATGCGAGGAGCGTCCTTGACCTGGTCCTTGGTGTAGCCGACGGAGACATCATCACCGCTCAGCTGCGCGCCCTGCAGAGGCACGAACGACTCCGACGTGCCGAACAGGCCCGTCTTGACGGTCACCCAGCTCGGCTCGCCGGTCTGATCATCCAGATACACCTGACCGGCCGAGCCGATCTTCGCCCCACCGGAATCCAGGACGCTGCTGCGCCCGGAAAGGATGACATCGATATCACTCTGCGAAATCATGTAAAGCTCCCTTGTCGAAAATGATTGAGCGAAGGCGCCGGGGCACGACACCAATCAGGCTGAGGACCATTCATACAATCCCACATGCCAACCCTGGCTGCTGGTCTTGCCCGCCAGTCCTGCCTGCTAACCGGAACGAGCCTATGGGCCGTGCTGCGCCTCCTTAGACTATCTAAGCAGGCTGATAATAAGTAGCCTTGCACTTAGCTTGTCACGATGCCCAGTAATCTGCTGGCTGGTGATCTACTGTGCAGCGGTCTCACACGCCACGTCCCCTAGCACCCACCTGTTTGAAGGAGCACTCATGGAAGAAACACTCAGAACCGGTTTGGCAACCGTGGTGGAGTTCGTGCCGAAGCTCGTCCTGTTCCTGGTCATCCTCGTCGTCGGGCTGATCATCGCGAAGGTGGTCGCGAAGGCCCTGGACAAGCTTCTGGAGAAGGTCGGGTTCGACCGTGCGGTCGAGCGCGGCGGCGTGAAGAAAGCCCTCGCGCAGTCCACACTTGATGCCAGCGACATCGTCTCGAAAATCGTTTACTACTTCCTGGTCCTGTTCGTCCTGCAGTTCGCCTTCGGCGTGTTCGGCCCCAACCCGGTCAGTGACCTTCTCGCGGGGATCATCGCGTTCCTGCCCAAGGTCATCGTCGCGATCGTCATCGTCGTCATTGCAGCGGCCATCGCCGCGGCCGTGAAGTCCCTCATCCAGAACGCGCTCGGTGGGCTGTCTTACGGCAGGATCCTGGCGAATATCGCGAGTGTCTTCATCCTCGGCATCGGCAGCATCGCCGCCCTGAACCAGGTCGAAATTGCCACCACGGTGACCACCCCCATCCTTATCGCGGTCCTCGCAGCCATCGTCGGCGTGATCGTCGTCGGTGTTGGTGGTGGGCTTGTTGGTCCGATGTCCAAGCGGTGGGAAGGCTACCTGGGCAAAGCTGAGGAAGAAGCACCGAAAATCAAGGCGCAGGCCGACGCCGCACCCTCGGCCGGTCAGCAGCTCAAAGCCAAAGCCCAGCAGACCAAAAATAAGACGAACCAAACAACCCAGACGAACCAGATGGATCAAGTAAACCGACGCGCCTCAGGCGGCCCCGACGGCGCCCACCGCATTTGAACTACCGCATTTGAACTACCGCGATACTGCGCATGCGGTGCGGGCAGGGCACTTCCGTGTCCTGCCCGCACCCTTCCTACCCGGTGCGGCCCGTCAGGTCGGGCACGAGTCTTGACTCGCGGCATAGCCCGTAATGCGCGCGGTCTTTGATGACCACTTCCGCTGAGCAGAGGCAGGATCGGCCACAAACCAAGCCCGCACCGCTATCTGAGTATCTGTCAGCCAGGCACCTGCCAGGCAGGAGGATGGAAAACCCGTGTCCGTAGTCCAACCATCCCTAGTCCAACCATTTGCGATCCAGCCATCCGCGGGTCAGCCACATGGGTCAGTCATCCTCGGGCGGTACGGTCACTTGTTCGCAGTATGGTGCTCAGTGGCGCGACGGCCGGTGATTCACAGAGGATCGGTGTACGGATCATGATGACACTGGAGACAAGTTACCTCTTAGTAATTGCGGCACGGAAGTTCAGCATCAGCGACACCGCTGCCCTGCGGGGTATTGGGTTGACCCCGACGGGCCTGTACGCACTAGAAGACCTGGAGTGCATTGGGGCGATGGACCAAGCTCGCCTGGCCCAGCTGCTCTACTTGCGCCCGCAGACCATCGGGCATTTACTGAGCCGATTCGAACACCAGGGGTGGGTGACACGCCGACCCAGCGGGCACCGCAACTACCTCACCGTGACCATCACCGACCAGGGGCGCTCAACTCTTGCCGCCGCCCGCCAACTAATGGCGAAGACAGATCAGAGGCATCCTAATGATGGCCGCCTACCGGCGCGGGCGCACCTTCTGGGGTGCAACGGTCGCGCCGGCCACCGGGATCGCGAGGAACGTGAACAGAGGCGAGCGAGCGGCACAAATGAGGATGTCGATGACACGGTTCTGCTCCACACGGATCCGTTACGGACAGCACTGGAGGCCCTCCGGCCCTTCCTACTTACCCTGATCACCTCATCTGAAGGCGATATGAGCGGCACCGCTCATGACGGGACGCGAGCACCCTGACCCTAACCCAAGCCAGCTAATGCTCCAAAGCCTCTAGGTTCGGAACAATCGGCGCAACAAGCCGAGCTGCACTGAACCGATTGGCTCCGAGCCGAGCCGATGCCATGATGACCGATCCCGCGAAGGTGCCCGGGCACTCTCACAGCAGGCCCGGACACCATCGGGGCACTCACTCCGGCCGACTTCTTGACCGGAACGGTAAGTGCACTTACTAGTTGACCATAGATACGGCTTCGATGGTGGGGAAGCTGCCAGAAATAGGGGGGGCGCATCCTTTCGCCCGTCTCCCCGCCGACACTCCGCCGACACTCCGCCGACACTCCGCTGACACTGTCGATGTTCCGCCTACAGTCCACGCCCCGCCTGTCCTCCACCTGATATTGGCGTGCTATTGGGTGGTTGCGGGTTCACTGGTTAGTTGCTGTGGCTGCGCAGATTGATCGGGTGAGGGTTCTCAGGATCTGGGGATCTGCTGTGGCATCGAGGATGTCCTGGGCAAGCAGGGCGACTTTCCGGTTGACGCGCTGGCTGTACTGGTTCAGGCGGGCGAAGGCTTCCTCCGCGCCCAGACCCTGTGTGACCAGCAGCACCCCCTTGGCCTGCTCGATGACCGCGCGTTTGGCGGCGGAACGAGCCACGGCAGTATTCGCCACTGAAGTTATCTCATCCCGCACGGAAACGGTGATATCAATCAGGAATCCCCGCACTCCGCGCACGACACCGTCCTCGATGAGCGGGTCGACGACCGCCAGGACCCGGCGGGGCCGGGCGCGGGCATTGATCAGCGTGTAGTACCACGCGGCAGGAATGCCGGCAGTCAGGGTTTCACCCCAATAAGATCGGGCCTCATCTCGGGAGGCGGGCTCTACGTGCGCGAACCCGACCTCGAGGGCCGGCACGATATCACCGGGCTCATACCCGTGGATCGCGTACATCCCTTCATCCCAGGTCAGCGCCGCCGTGTCGCCCCGATACGTGAAAACGCCTACCTGATCCAAGCGGGGTCTGAGCCCCCCAGCAGCGCCGTGATCGAGTACCGGAACCACGCGAAACTCTGAGCCCTCTGCAGGATCCGGCGTCCCAGCTGATAGCGCCGACCCTGCCCAGGGCGCCGCGTCCCAGGGCTGAGTACCGCGCCCTCCGGAGGATCCCTGCGAAGTGCCGGCGGCGGCAGGATCAGGACAAGGGCGCGGAAACGTGGGATAAGACATACAAAGGGCGCCGATCAAGGAAAGAAAGCTAGGAGCGGGCCGGCTACTTGACCTCATCTCGACAGAACCTACAGCTTACCAACCCCCACCGAACCACCTTCCTGCCAACCCCATCAACAAGCTCACCTACACACAAGCTGACCTGCGCGCTTCTCGGACGAATTTCTTCAGGCCCGCACCTCATACGACTCCGCAAGCCGGCCCCGGCAGGCTAGCCTCGTCAACCGGCCCAGCCAGGCAGACCCAGCCAGGCAGACCCTGCCGGGGTCGGCCCCCGTTTGCTGCATCACCACGACGGGGCGACGTCCCTTGCGCCCGTGCCGGCGCGCCCGCGCAGGGTCAATCCAAGGGTTCCTTGGACCGCGCGAAGTGCTCGATGAGATGGTTCACCGCGACGACGGCGACCACGACGCTCACGCCGATCACCGCCAGCATCAGATAAAGACCGCCCAGGATCGCCGTTGGCGAGGAAGTATCCTGCAAGTATCTGAGCCCGCCGAAAACACCAACAATCCCGATCACGACGATCACCAGCAGCGCAGCCAACGCCGGGACGGCGGTCCGGTGCGACCCCCACCATTCCGACAACCCCGGTAATTCTGATCGTAGTTCCCCTATCACGCGGTGCATCTGATCCATCCCCATTCACCCATTATGGTTTGTCACCGATTGTGCCTGAACTACGCCAGCTCCCGTGGATTACAAATGTGAGGGCCGCGAACACGAAGCCTGGCACGGCGGATGCGAGCGGCTCTCCTCCTGGAGTGACTGCCTGCCCGCAAAAGCAACTCCCGAGTCGGTTTCCGTGCCGGACCGAGCGCCGAGCGACACTGATTCGTATGAAAGAACCAGAACCCCGAAACGACCCCGATTCAGAACCTGGACCAAAACCAGAACGACAGCCAGAACCAAAGCCCGGTCCAGGGCCCGATCTGGAGCCCGATGTAATGCCTGGTCCGGGGCCTGAGGAGTATGTTCAGGCCACGGAAGCTGCATTCGCGAAGTGTCCTCGGATGAGCGGACTACGCCTGGAGTTCGTCCAGGCCGGATACGGCTACCTCACCGTCTGTTTCGAAGGACCCGAGGACGACTTCCGCGGCCCATATGGGGCCATTATTCGGCTCCCCCGCAACATGTGCGACGAACTCTGGACCCGCTACGCCGACAGTCAGGCCACCATAGAGGACTGGGCCTACCGCGGTGTCGCCCACCGAGCCGACCAGGCACATACCGCCAGCCGAACCCAGCGGCGCGGATATACCTTAGACAACATATGGTGGCTCATCAACGACACCACCCATTAGCTATAAAACTGACGGAGCTTGGAAACGTCACGACGTAAAACAGTTAGTTGGCGGGTCTACGCAGGACCCCGCCAGAAATTTCAGCCCAGCGAATTGTTTCAGCCGCGTGCATCTGATTCTCGATGCTACTTGCGTGTTCCTCGATGATTTCCCAGTACCTTTCAG
The DNA here is from genome assembly GCF_036867195.1 of Arthrobacter sp. Soc17.1.1.1. Taxonomy (NCBI): domain Bacteria; kingdom Bacillati; phylum Actinomycetota; class Actinomycetes; order Micrococcales; family Micrococcaceae; genus Arthrobacter; species Arthrobacter sp. Soc17.1.1.1. The sequence continues at coordinate 52,836 of NZ_JBAJII010000004.1, read as the reverse complement.
GCAGTGTGACAGTAATCTGGTCCACGGCGCCTAGCAGCCGGAAAACGGAGATGACTCGTATTGCGTCCGCCGGTAGAACCTTGAAAAGGTCCGGCCCGCCCTTCGGGTCGGCGTCGACGGAATATGTCATGCCGACAACAGCGCGCAAAAGGTCCCGATATACCGCCGAACCCTCAGCGGCGGCGCCTGACTGCCCATCAACCATCGCTAAATATGCAGACTCGTCGTCGGCAACGGTCGGCTCCCGATCTGGAGCGTAATCAGCTACCTCATCAAACGTGGTTAGAATGTACTTTAGGTGGTTCACTGAATACCTTTCAACAACGAGAACGGTGTTTACTTTTGACGGTTATGATGCCGCCTATTTCCGCTCAGTAAAACCTATGGCGTATTACTGATCAACGATCGGGGGTTTAGCGACGCCACGTGGACGACGTCGGATGTACACGATTTTGCTCACCGGCGGACATGGTACCGGTGACCTCTCACCCCATTCCGGCGCTGCTGTTGTACTCGGAGGCCTGTGGTGTTGAGAAGTGTCACGTGTTCCAGGAAGCTGCCCGGTTGATGCGGGTCACTGCACGTTGTGCTGTCGCTGGTACCAGGGACCGGTACTGGGGGTACTCGGTGAGGAAGGTGTGCGCCCTGCTACAGCGGGTTCTCATTGCGAGCCTGCGCTGATGGGCATTGAGGAATGTCCGGCGGAGCAGGGTTTCCTCAATGCCACTCTCGGGAAAAGAAAACTCGGTCGTGATGACCGTTTCGAGCAGGACGACCTGACCGCCGTGCATCTGATACTTCACATACCCGGCAACATCACCGTCTACGAATAGTTCGTAGCGCTGCGCTATTGCGTTGTCGCGAAAGGCGACCCGCTCCTCTCTGCGATACCTTTTCCCACCTTCACTCGAGTTCTCTTCTGCTTTTTCGCGCTCTTTGATTTCCTCAATGAGGGCCGCGTACTGATCGAAGGCTTCAGCCGGTGGTAAATCAGTGTCCATGGCCTTGAAAGTTTTATTGCAGAGAAGTCGTAGCTGCCTGGTTGGAAGTGCGTGTATCTCTTCCCATGGGAAAAGGCGCTCAACGCCCCAGGTGCCGTTCAGGTCAGCCGCTGCCTGCCCGGATTTCTCCTGCACCGCATTGGGTGGGGGCGGACCGGTTGAGGCTGAGTCGTTTACTGTCGGCCTAGCAGTAATCAAGTCGACAATGCTGGATGGTTCGTCTGTCAACGGGATGCTCATGGGTGACCTTAAGGAGATGGTGACCACGGCCCGTTTCTAGACCCTCGGTCCGATCAGCCTAGCGCCTGTACGGGGCCCGAAAAACCCAACATGATGAACATCAAGGACTTGACCCTGAGCTCACCTGTTGTGAGACCGTTGGCGTGCAACGACAACACAGCTTCCTCGACCCAGTTCAGGCGGTGTTGTCGTCTCTTCACGATCTGGAGTTCGAAAGACCCGTCGCGATTCCACAGGACTTCGATCGTGACTTCCGCGGTCGCTTTCCGTTAACACGGTCTTCGGACGCGTCCCGTGACGGACGTTGCCCGATGTGCGGTCGGGGTCAGGGCGATGCTTGTTGCGCCCGAGCGGGCGCGGTGCGTTCGTTGTTCAGCGCTGTCTCGAGCACATTCTTCGTCGACAGTTCCAGCAGCGCGTCAGGGCCGGTTAGCGCCAAGCCCTGTTCGTTGGCCATGAGCACGAGCTCAGCCGCAGCGGCCGCCTCCGCCGACCGATCCTCGTTCGATTTCTAATGGACTCACAAGATCCTATGTCGTCACGACGGCGCCTTTCTTGCTACGTTCGCGCGCGAAGCCTCGGGCCAGAAACACCGTAAAACCCACAGTCCCGAAGATGTCGAGGAGCGTGGACATGAGACAACTACCTACCTCGAAGGGACGTGGTGTTCCGCATCGTGGTTGCGGAGTCGACGACAGGGGTGGCACCGGATAAGCACAGGTATTTCGAGATTATGAATTTCCAATACCCTCGATACCTCTTCCACCTACGAGGAGCCTTACAGGGAGACCAGCACGTCAGTCAAGAGTTTCAGGGCAAAAATAGCAACTCCCTGTGATTGCCAGATGACGCTCAGGAAACACATCATAATGTCTCTTATGATGTGGATACGATGAGCGACCTAGTTTTGACTGATGCCTATACCAGCGTGCCCGTTCCAAACCGGGAGCGACACGCCAGTAGTATCGCCGCGTGGCAACTCGCACAGACCTCCCACCACACACTCGTCGCGTACACCCGAGATCTCGTTGACTACTGCACGTGGCTGGACGCCATGGGTTTCGACCTGCTCACCGTCCGCCGGGTCCACGTCGACGGCTACCGGCACACCCTCACCGGGGCCCCGTCCACCATCGCCCGAACCCTCGCCGCCCTGTCGAGCTACTACCGGTATGCGATGGCTGATGGCGTGACAGCCCTGAACCCGGTCGCCACCGTCACCCGGCCGGCCGTCGATGCCGACCACAGCTCCGCCCAGGGCCTCACCCGAGATCAGGCACGGGCGTTGCTTGCTGTTGCCCGTGTCGACGGCCCGCGATCGCACGCTCTAGTAGCCCTACTGCTGTTCACTGGAATCAGAGTGGGGGAGGCGTTAGGCGCGAGCACCACCGACTACGGGCACGACGCCGGGCATCGGACTTTGACCATCCGGCGCAAAGGCGGCAAGGCTGCGAAGGTCGCCGTCCCCGCGCCGGCCGCCGTCGCCGTGAACGAGTACCTCGAGACCAGCGGGGCCGAGCTCATCCACGTCCACGGGCCCGGCACCGCCTACCTGGTGAGGCAGCCGTTATTTACTACCAGCACGGGGAAGTCATGGCAGCGCAGCGAGGCCTTCCGCACCATCGGGCGCCTGGCACAGAAGGCCGGTATTGAAGGGCGAATCAGTCCTCACAGCCTCCGGCACACCTTCGCGACCATCGCCCTCGACACCGGCACCAGCCTCCACGCACTCCAGGACAGCATGGGCCACGCCGACCCCCGCACCACCCGCGGATACGACCGGGCACGCAACAACCTCGCCAAATCAGCCAGCTACGACGTCGCCCGCGCCCTCGCCTAAGAACACATCACGACATACACCTGCACAGGACATGGTGTCCGGCTTAGATGCCGGGTTCAGTCCTACGCGTGGTCGTCGACCCTGGAATGTAGGTAGTCCATGTAGTCGGCCCCCACCACCCGATTTGCCCTGGGGCGCGATCCTCTATGGATTGTTGCGACGTACTTCAGCAACGCGCACCGAGCGCCGACCACTACACCCTCATCCGTGAAGAGCCAGGTACGACTTTTCCGTGCTCAATCATGGAGTGATGCGATGGCTCATGATTGAGCGATGTGGAAATGGTGGGGGCTCAAGCTGAAGCTCAGTCGCGAGTGGCGCGTTCGGAAAGCTCGCCTGCTGGAACTGGAAGCCCAACCGATGCCTGATTACGGCTATGGCCCGTCCTGGGAAGGACTCGTTGATGGACGGCGTGAGTTCGCCGGCAGAGTGATGAGCGGTCCCTATATCGGCCACGACCTTCTCATTCACGTATACGGCGAGGCTGACCTGGACCGATCCTATGAGCCGAAGGACTTCGACTTCGCCACCGACTACTTCATCACCGACGAAGCGCTGGCAGGCCCCGGAGACCACGACCCGGACCCCTGGTTCGCCACGCTCGAAGAACTGACAGCGTGGCTATCAGAGCAATCCATCGACTGGTACGCACCCTATGTTTCGCTCGCTCGCCTCGGCTTGATACATGGCTACGACGGCAGACGAGTGCCTTAGTGCGAGGCGATGCGATTGAGGATGGGTTAGCGTCCGTTGCCTGTTGTCGAGGCAACGTGTTGAGAGGTTGGTGCGACGCTACGGGGTGTTCGGAGTGCGCTCAGGGCAAGGGTGCCGAGGATGATGGCGGCGCCGAGGAGCTGCCCGGGGGTCAGGTCCTGGTTGATAAGGGCCCATCCTGCCAGGGTTGCTACGAGTGGGCTGAGGAGGCCGAGTATCGCGGTGGTCGATGCCGGTAGGAGGTGGACGCCTCGGAACCAGAGCGTATAAGCCAGGGCGGTGCCGATGATCCCGAGGTAGAGGTAACCGAGAAGGTTGGGCAGCGTCAGATCCGCCGGTGGCGGACCTTCGATCAGGAAGGCGATTGGAGTGAGGAAGAGCCCGCCTGCGACGAGCTGCCAGGACGTGGTAGCCAGCAGCGTGTCAGGTCTACCCCATTTCTTCGTCAGGACCACGCCGCAGGCCATAGCTACCGCGCCTCCGAGGGCGGCGACCACGCCCAAAAGGTCGAGTCGGGCCTGGGCTTGCAGGACGAGCAACGCGACACCCACCAGGCCGGTGACCCCGGCGGTAAGTTTCGTCCGTGTCAGTTTCTCCCCGAGCCAGCCGGCGGCCAGGACCGCGACCAGGAGTGGTTGGACGGCTCCGATGGTTGCGGCGACTCCACCGGGTAGCCGATAGGCGGCGATGAACAGCAGCGCGAAAAACACCCCGATGTTCAGGACTCCCAGGACACTGGAGCGCCACCACCAGCTCCCCTGCGGGAGCTTGCGGACCAGGACCACCAACAGCACCCCAGCCGGGAGGGAGCGGAGAGCTGCGGCCAGGAGCGGCCTGTCAGGGGGCAGCAGCTCAGAGGTGATGATGTACGTCGTCCCCCACACGCAAGGAGCGACAGCTGTCAGGAGTAGGACCATCCACCGATTGCTAAGCACTAAGCAAAACTATCTTAGTGCTTAGCTTCTGACTAGGCTGCTCCTATGACCCGGTCAGAAGCTCAGGATCATGTGGCAGGCGTGCTCGAGCAGTGGGCGCGTGAACGCCCAGATGTTGACGTGAGCCCGATGGCCGTCATCGGTCGTCTCTCCCGGGTAGCGCGCAGGATCGAGGTCCGGCTGTCCGAGAATTTCGCAGCCCACGGAATTGATGCACCTACCTTTGACGTGCTGGCAACTCTGCGCCGTTCCGGAGACCCCTATTCGTTGAGTCCGAAGGACCTAGTAGGAACCTCGATGGTCACCTCGAGCGCGATCGCTCAGCGCTTGAACAAGCTCGAGGCCGACGGGCTGATCGAACGCATCGCGAACCAGCACGACGGACGAGGGAAACTTGTCCATCTCACCGACACGGGCCGCGAGATCGTCGACAGCATCCTTCCCGACCATGTAGCCGTCGAGCGCGAGTTCCTTAAAGTACTCACTACCGAGCAGCAGAACACCCTCGCCGCACTTCTTGCATCACTCGACCACTAAAAGCTCCCCTGCAGGAGAGTGCCCGGTAACCGATCGGCCACCAGACAGCGCACGGCTGGATTAGCGATACCTGATAGTCGTTAGCTCAGTCACATAAACTAGAGTCTTCCGGCCAGTATCGCTAAAGCCGCTCGAGCGGGTTCTCCTTCAGCTTGCGGACGACACCACCGTCAACGATGCGTCGGGCGGCCGTCGTCGGCTTCCGCTCGGCCTGATCGATGACACACGCGCCGAACTCTTGCGCGAGGCGGCCGCGCGGGTGCACGGCGAGCACCTCGCGAAGGAACTCCTCGGGAAGCGCGTCCGGCCTGTCACCGGAGATGTCTAAACCGGTGGCCGTCTCGAGCAAGTACCCTTCAACGTCGAGATCTGGATCTACGGTCGGCCAGTTGTGACGCACGATTACGTTAAGCACACGTTGACGGCGCGTTGCGGACCATCCTGCACCGGCGGTCAGCGCGACCCCTACGTGCCCGCCGGCGTGCTCGTAGGAGGTGATGTGGTTGTCGTACTCAGTTACGGTGCCGATGTCGTGGAGGAGTGCAGCAACGTACAGGAGTTCGTGGTCGACGTCCCGCAACTCTTCGACGACGGCGAACGCTTCGGCCCAGAGCCAGGAGCGGACGGCGTGAGCGGTGAGCGCGGTGGACTGGTACTGGGTCGCCAGCGATTGAGCGCCACGGGCGGCAGCAGTATCTGGCACAGGGAAATCGGCGATACGCATGATCAAGCTTCGCACGACCGGCGCAGCCCAACGAGACTAAGGCGCACGCGCGAATCAGTGGACGCGAGCGAGCGACGAACTGCTGCGTACCGTTCCGATAGCCGGTCGTCCACTGACACCACGCAGGGTTCCGGACCGGCCGGCCGCGCCAGGCCGGGGAAGCGTACGTATAGCCGGGACGAAGAAGACGGGCGCAGGGCTACCTCAAGTGAAACGCCTATTCAGTTCAACCGCCCTTTGGTCGTGTCTCGAAAAACTATAGTTTTATGAGACAACCAGTCGCCCATTTCCGAGCTTGAGTACTTCCCCTAGATTTCGGGGCTCTGGGTGTCTCGGAAAGTCGCCTCACCGTAAAGTGTCTCAACGGTCGTGTCGCCAGCACTTTGTGAGGCAGACTGTTTGAATGAGGCATCTTGGCTATACCCGCGTGAGTACATCGGCTCAGGACGCGAAGCTGCAGCTCGACGCACTTGTCGCCGCCGGGGTGCAGAAACGTGATGTCTTCGCTGATGTCACCTCGGGCAGCAGGACCGCGGTCGACCGGCCCGGGATGAAGAAGCTCCTCGAGTACGCCGACGAGGGAGACACCGTCATTGTCTGGCGCGTCGACCGGCTGGGCCGGTCGCTCATTGACGTCCTAAATACGGTGAACCTGCTGCGGGAGCGGGGGATCCTGGTCCGATCTCTGTCAGATGGAATTGATCCGGAGACCTCGACGGGCCGGCTGATGCTGAACATGCTGGCCACCCTGGCGGAGTACGAGCGGGAGCTCATCGTCGAACGTGTCAACGCGGGCCTCGTCGCGGCCCGGCAAAACGGGACCCGCTTCGGCCGACCACCCTCCGACCCGAAGGTCATCGCCGCGAAGCTCGCCGTCGTTGCCGAAGCCCGCGCCAAAGGCGTGACCGCCGAAGACGCCGCGCGCCTGGTCGGCTGGAGCAGGGCCACCTTGTACCGGCACCAAAAAGCCAAGTGAGGACCTAGACGATGCAGATTGAATCCGCTCGACACGATCGCCCGGCGGCCAGGAGACGACGATGATCAAAATCATTTGCTGGCTACTCACCTCGAGCACCCGCTACAGCTACCTCTTCGGCCGAGCCATTCTCCGACTCCCGCTGCTGCTCCTGCCAATCCCGCCGCGCATCCGCAATCAGGTCGCCGGCGCGCTGGCCGTCGCGCTCTGGTTCGCCTGCTGGTTCGTCGTGGTCGCCCTGTCCGACTCGTCCTGGTGGGGACCGCCCATGGTCGCTGCAACGGCCGCACTCGTCATCATGTGGGTGGTACGGATGGAGGGCCGCCGGCCAATCACGGGCCGGCCAGTCCGGGTCCGATGACCTACCGGCGGAAGTAGCAGAGGATGAGGCAGCGCAGGGGAGAGGCCGACCGGTTCTGGGAGAAAGTCGTCCGAGGTCCGCGGCCGACTGACTGCTGGATCTGGACCGGCGCCGTCGCTGATGACGGGTACGGACGGTTCTGGGTCACCCGCGACGGCGGACAACGCGCCCTGCGGCCGCAACGCTACGCCTACGAAGACCTCACCGGGGAAACCCTGCACCCCGGGATCATCCTTATGCACGTCTGCGACGTGCCGCTGTGCGTTCATGCCAGTACCGGGACGGAAACGCACCTGGTCCCAGGGACTCAGGCGCTGAACATGCTCGACCGGTCCCGGAAGGGACGGCACGCCAACGCGTCGTCCTTCCGGTGGCGCGGGATCGGCCGGGTCCAGTTCCATGCCCAGTCACTCGAGCTGCGTACTGCCCTCCTCGAGCACGGCTGGAACGAAACGATCATCCGGCTCCTGCTGATCGGCGCCAACCCCGAAGCGCCAACGCTCTTCTGACCATGAAGGGTTTTCTCTGCCATCGCCGTGTCAGGTCCGTGTTCTACGCTGTGTAGTAGATTCCTGTCCGTGGGTGTCTGTCGTCGTCGACCTAGCGTTGGAGCATGATGCCTGTGAGCTCGATACCGCGCCCCGCCGAGTTGTCCCACCGCGTCCGCAGTGCTTTCCGCGCCCGGGTCTCCGGTGACCCCACGGGGGCGCCGGACTGGGTGCGCGACATCGCCCTCGTCGGCGAAGGGCCAGGGCTGTTCGAACCCGACGGCGTCGTGTGGCAAGTCCACGGCGGTATGTCCACTTTGGTCGGCGGCGTCGCGGCCCTCCTTGGTCAAGGCGCACACCCGCTGGCGATGGCCGGGGTCGCACGGCACTCCTCGTACCGTAGCGATCCCTGGGCGCGTCTCGCCGGGACCGCGCGCTGGCTCACCATCACCACCTTCGGCTCCGTCGAACTCGCCGAGCGGGACTCAGCACGAGTCCGCCGCATGCACGGGCGGGTTCGCGGCACCACCGACGACGGCCGCGACTACTCCGCCTCCGACCCCGCCTTGCTGCGCTGGGTTCACCTGGCCTTTACGGATGCCTTCCTCGGCGCCCACGAGGCCGTAGGCCACGACCTGGCCCCGCGGTTCGGCCGCGATTGGGCTGACACCTACGTCTCAGACTGGTCCCGCAGCGCCCGGACCCTCGGCGCCGAAGACCTGCCGGTCACCCGCCGGGAACTCGACGAGGCGCTGCGCGCGCTGGAACCCGACCTCGAACCCGTCCCCGCCGAGCTCCTGACCTTCCTCTCCGCACCGGACGGGTTGAACCGTGCCGAGCGGCTCTTCTACGCCGGCATTGCAAGCGCCGGGGCGCTGGTCATCTCCCCGTCCGTGGCACCCTTCGCCGGGGTGCCTGGCCGCGGTGACCGCTCGCTCACCAATCGCCTCCGGTTGCAGCGCACCCGCTTGCAGTTGCGGACCTTCCAGCTGGCCCTCGGGCCGCATAGCCCCTCCGTGGATGCGGCGCGCTACCGGCTCGGCCTCGCCGGCCGCCCGGACTGGCTCGACTGAGCCTCGGCCTCTACTGCTGCCCCGACCGCGCGCATTACGCCTGGTCGACACCGATGAGTGAATGAATATTTGAGTAAGTGAGTAAGGTCTGGCACCTGATGGGTGTCGGCCCTTCGTCGTTGCTGGGGTTCCGTTGGCTGGCGGCCGCGGGCGGCCGGCGGTCTACAGGCTTCCCAGGATTGTCGCTGGCGCTCCAACCAGGGCAATGGTCCTGCGCTTCGCTCCGGCCTGATGAGGCCCGGGCGCTCCTTCGTCGCACCCGACCCTGATGTTTTTTGTCTGCTGTCCTTGCGGATTATGTGTCCCCGCTCCACACCGTCAATCGCTGACGCGACGCAGGCCGGCCATGAACCTCTACGGCGCTCCTGCGTCGCTTATTTCCTTCGAGGTTCCTGGCAGGCCCGCGCCCTTCGGGTTGCACGGTGCTCCGTCGGGAACGAGCGAGCGAGCTCGCCAGCAGGCAAAAAACATGAGGGGAAAGGGGCCACTACTGGTCACCACAGGCCCCGGCCCCCACCCACCTGTCACAAGGAGCACACACCGTGAACGAGAACACCCACAACCAGCTGACCGCCACGACGGCAGCTGACTTGCTCGCCTTCATCCCCAGCGCCCTCGGGTTCCAGCCGCGCGAGTCTTTCGCATTCGTGACCATGCGCGGCACCATGACCGGGGCGACCCTGCGGGTCGACACCCCGGCCGAGATGATCAGCCCGACCGACTTCGCCCACAAGCTCATGCGCTACCTGCGCACGGACACCGCCGCCGACAGCGTCCTGCTGTTCGTCTACACCAACGAGGTCGCCGAAGCCGCCCAGTCCGGGACGAACCCCGACGCCAAGCCCTACATGGACTACGCGCGGGCCATCGAGACCGAGCTGGACCGGGCCGGCATCAGCCTCCAGAACGGGTGGCTGATCACCGACAAGGGATGGACGCCCTACTTCTGCGAGGACAGCGGGTGCTGCACCCTGAACCCCACCAACGAGATCCGCGACAGCATCATGAACGCCGAACTGATCTACCGCGGCTACAACACCCAGAAGGACCCCATGACACTGGCCGTAGACCCTGCGTTCATCGGCTCCGATCAGGCGCACCTGACCATCACCGAGTTCACCTACCTCGTGAATCTTGGTGGAGTGCCGGAGGCGCTGGACTTCGACCATACGAGCATGCGCATCGCCCGCGAACAGTGGAGTGACGCACTCGGCAAGGAGTTCCACGACGCACTAGGGGAGGAGTCCGCCAAGGAGAACGAGGCATGCGACCTCGCCGGGTACCTGTTCATCAAGCCCATCCGGGACCGGATCATGGCTGATGCGATCAGCCCCACCGACGACGAGGCCACCTACCAGCAGGTCCTCGCCGGCCGGTTCGAAGGTCAGCCCGACTGGGCCCGGGTGGAAGCCACCGAAGAACTGCTCATCAGGATCTTCGCCTACACGCCGATCGAGGACCGCGCCCCACTGTTCTGCTTCCTCGGCTGGCTGCGCTGGTACCGCGGGCAGTCATCCGTAGCCGCCGCGTACTTCGACAAGGCCCTCGAATCCGACCACCAGCACCGCCTCGCACGACTGATGCGTGAAATGGTCAGCCGCGGGATCCTCCCGCTGGCCGCGCAGAACGAACACACCGCCTACCGCCACTAGCAGGCGGACCCGGCAACGGGACCAGGCCAAACCGCTAGGCTGAACCCTTAGGCCGAGGGCCGGACACTCACCCCCACGGGAGTCTGGCCCTCTCTTCGTTTCCAGCCACACCAGGACAAGCGACCAGCATCCCTGGGTGCGCGGCGGCGGCCTCCGCCGCACGCTCCCCCGGCCGCCGCATCACACGCTGGCGCGACCACACGAACCAGCCACGAGCTGCGCCTAGGGCGCCGGCTCACCAGCAGGGCCAGCCGCTGGGCCGGAGCGACGGGAGGCTTCCGCGTAGTAGGAGCGCATGCCGTGCTTCACCCCGAACCGGATGATCACATACAAGACCAAGCCCAAGACCGCGATCACGAGCAGATAAACCGCCAGGATGACGAACAATTCCGGTCCGTTAAGAGCCATTGCTTCCCCCATGCCTAGAACGAACGGTCAATCCAGTGAGCGTACCGGGGAAGCCGTTACCAGCCGGCGCACCACACCAGGACTGACAGGGCCGGCCCGTACAGTGAAGCCCACGCCACCGACCAGGAAGAAACGATCATGGACACCACGGACTACAGCGCGCACCCGACCTTGAACATCACCCTGGCGAAGCCGTTCAGCGAGAGCCTGAGCGTCCACGTACCCCAGATCCCGGCGCCCGGCGTGGAGGACATGCTCGAGGACCGCATCAAGGCCGAGCCCGTCACGTTCTCACACCCCGACCGCGTCGACCTCACCTGGACGCCGGCAGCGGACAAGGATCTCTTCCAGTAACACCACGCCCAACGAGGACCACCGCCCGATCGAGCGCGGCTCGGCTCGGTCGTACCGTCGCGCTCTAGACTCACGGGCATGACAATGGGGACGAACGAACAGGAACATCCGCGCGCACGAACGCGCAAAACCAAGCGCGACGCGGTGATCGAAGCCCTCACAGGCATGGTGTCCGCCCTGCTCTTCGTGATGGCGCTGCCCACCGCCGACAACTGGTTCCGCATTCTCGGGACCTGCCTCCTCGCGATCGGGGCCGTCGTGTACGTCGCCAAGGCGATCATCACGCTCCGCCAGGACGACCATGCCCCGCCGGAGTAGATGAGTATTTGAGCGAATGAGTAAGGGCTGGCACCTGTAGGTGTCGGCCCTTTTTTCCTGCCCGAGGGACGGCGGCAGGCGCCCGTGGGTGGACGGCGGTTCTCGTGCTTCCCTGGCTTGTCGCTGGCGCTCCAACCAGAGCAATGGTCCTCTCGCTTCGCTCCGGCCTAAGGCGGTCGGGCTGCTCCTTCGTCACATCCCGTCCGGGTGTTTTTTGCTGCTGTCCTTGCGGATTATGCGCCCCCGCTCCACACCGTCAATCGGCTACGCCGACGGGGCCGAGGCTCATGCCGGAACTATCGTGGGAGGCGTGAATGTGGTCAGCCGTGAACTTATCGAACGAGGAACGGGGGCGGCCCCGTGGTGACCGGTGGCATGGGTCCTGAGACAAGGAGGGAAGCTCTGAGGGCCGCTCACCGAGGAGGATCTGCGCCTGGGGAGAAAAGCCTCCAAAGTGATGGACATCCTTTGCGTCATCGCCTTCGTGGCCTGTGTGGGCATCGCGGTCTTCACCTTCACGAACGTTCCGTGGGATACGCGGATGCCGTATGACGGCAAGTACAACCGAAGTGGGACCGGCATCCCGATGCAGATCGCGATGATTCCCTGCCCGCTGGTTCTGATCGGTCTGTGGCGATCGGGGCGAAAGCCTGACGCGCATCAGATGACGAAGGTCGGGCGTACCGGGCTGTACATTCTCGGGAGCGCGATGATCTCGGCGTGTGCCATTGGCCAGTGGGTGATGGCGAGCGGGATCCTGATAGCCGGAGGCTACCTTGCCGGATAGCCCGCCACCGCTCCCACCTGCCCCACGCACGTCTCGCCGCAGCCCGGTGAAACGTGCGGGGAAGTCCACGCCGACAAGCAGATGACCGCCGAAGAGGACGCCGCCGGGTAGCACCAGACACCGGTGGTGCAGCGAGCACGACGGCCGAGTACCACCGGCCCCGGTCCGGAAGGCAGAGCGGGGGAGGGGAGGCCGGCCTGTTCGCCGTTGGTGGGCGGGGCGGTTCGCCGCCGCTGCGGGTACCTCGAGCTGTGGTCGCCGGCGACGAACCGCCGTCCCTCGCATTCCCAGCGACCTGGCTTCCGTGGCGCGAATCAGGGTTACAGGTGCTGGCCGGGGTGCACACCGACATGATGTGCGTCGGAGGGCGGTAGACCGGGCACGCCCTCACCCGGCGAGGGCGGGTCCAACCTGCTACCGGCAGGACCGCGGTATGTCCTCGAGGTCGACTGGCTCCATGCTGCCCTTGCCGCCTGGCTGGTACTCGCACCACTGGTCGTTGAACACCAAGCTCATCGAGTAGAGCATCGGCAGCGCGGCTGCCAACAGCAGGACGATGGTGATGACGGACCACGCCCACGCCTGCTTCGTCGTGTGCTTCCGTGTCTTCAACATGACGTAGGAGGCGATTGCACCCACGCCGGCGGCGAGGGTCGGTGCCATGGCCGCTGCCTGGGATCCGGTGATGTCGCCCCCGGACAGAAAATCGAACACGTATGCCGCCGAGTACCAGAGCGCGATCAGCAGCGGCAGGGACATCAGGACTAGAAAGGTCGTCGCAAGGACGTGCGGTTCTCTAGCTTGCTGCTCCTCAATGACCCCCATGATCCCCAGCATAAGCCGGGCATCTGCACCGCCGGCCTCATCCTATTGGCCGCCTGCTCCGCCACCAGCTCCACGGGGAAGGATTCTGCAGATGCTTCCTCAACCGTGAGGGGGCCGACATAGTCGGTCCCCTCACTTCGTGCTGTCCGCTAGGACTTCACTGTCAGGCGGCGTGCGTTTCGGCGGCGACCTGGTCTGCGATCTCGTCTGCTGTTCCTGCCAGCGTCGACGCGGTCCCACCCTTGCCGGTATCCGCGGATGAGGCGCCGACGACCGCGCCGTCCAGGGCACGCTTCATCTCGGCGGTACTGAGCCCGAGCCGGGCGGCGACCGATGCCCGACTCTCGCCGGTGTCGAGCATCTGCTGAACCTTCGCGCCGGCTTCCTTCGCGGCAGCTTTGGCGTCCTGCTCGGCTTTCGCGAGGATCGCGTCGGCGCGTTCCTGCGCCTCGGCGCGGATCTGCTCGGCCTGCTGCTCCTGCTCGAAGAACTCCGCCGCCAGGTCGATCAACCGCTCGTGCCGCTCGGTCAGCTCCTGGGCTTTCGCCCTCGCCTTTTCCCGTGCCGCGACCTGCTGCGCTGACTTCCTCGGTGCTGCCATGGTGACTCGTCCCCTTCACTGATCCTGTGCTCAAAACCTGTACCTGATGCTGCCCCGGCCGCGATTTGCGATCCGGCGAACTATTCCTGCCAAACCTAACGGTCAGCGGCCACCCACCACGGGCCGTCCCCGACCGATCACCGACCATGCCCGACGTCACCGCCGGCACCGCCGGCACCATGAAATACCCATGCGGGCCTCGCTGACGCTCGGGCTGGATACCACGGACGTTGACCACACGTGGACAGCTCCGAGATAACCCTCACGTCTCTGCCCTGCCCACCCGGTGGATAACGTCCGTTTGCGGTTGACACACAATCGAACGACCCGTGGATAACGGTGAAGCTGTTACCCACCGCCCATTCTCATGTGCACAACCGCATCGAAAGTCGATGGACCAATCGTACTGGTTTCCACGGCGCTCCATCTCGGTTTCCTCCTCCGTCGTCACCATGCGATTTCGCACCCTTCCAACCGGCACGATCTGTCACACCTCTTGCACTCTTGTAAGTGAGGTCGACCCCGCGCCATTTGTGCGCGAGAATGGGCCTGTGATGACCGTCCATAAGCTCAGTGCTGGGGACGGCTACGCCTACTACACATCCGAGGTTGCCAGCGCCGACGAACTCCGCGCAGGGGACCGGGAGCTGGGGGACTACTACACCGTCGAGGGCATGCCCCCGGGTCAGTGGGTCGGACACTCCGAACAGCTCCTCGGCGTCTCCGGCGAAGTGACCGAAGCGCAGATGAAAGCCCTCTTCGGGGAAGGCATCAAGCCCAACGCGGCTCAGATAATCGCTGATGGAGGAACGCAGGCCGATGTGGCTCTGGGGCGTAAATACTCCCAGTACGGGGCGGCCGATACGGAAATGACGCGCCGCATCGACGAGGAAGTGGCCCGCTTCCGGCGTACCAACGGACCCGCCTGGGCCGATACGGAGAACGCAGACAAAGCATTGCCGACGGAAGCCATGCACGAGATCCGGTCCCGGGTCGGGGGAGAGCTGTTCCGTGAGTCCCACGGACGGAACGCCCGCAGTAATGAGGAGCTGGCCCGGTACGTCACCGCGCAGACGACACCCAAGCAGCAGACCGTCGCCGGGTATGACCTGGTGTTCTCGCCCGCCAAATCGGTGTCCCTGCTGTGGGCGCTCGGCGGCGACGAAGCCCGGCAAGCGATCGAAACCGCACACAATGAAGCGATTGCGGAGACGATCACCTTCCTCGAGAAGAACGCGACCTACACCCGCCGTGGACCCCAGGGTGTGCGACAGGTCGACGTCGCGGGTGGTCTGGTTGCTACCCAGTTCCGGCACTACGACTCCCGCGCCGGGGATCCCCAGCTGCACGACCACGTCGTCATCGCGAACAAGGTGCGAGGCGTCGACGGGAAGTGGTCCTCCCTCGATGGCAGGGCGCTCTACAAGATGGGCGTCGCGGCGTCCGAGACGTACAACGCGAAGGTCATCGAGAAGGTCTGCGCGTCCCTCGGCGTCAGCACAGTTGCCCGTACATCCGGGGGTGGCGAGCCCATCTATGAAGTGGCTGGCATCGACCTGGACACCATCCACAGGGCATCCTCCAGGCGCACCAACATCGCCGGAGCCATCACCCGGCTCGAAGGTGAGTTCACCGACAAGCACGGCTACGCCCCGAACGAGAAGCAGAAGATCGCCCTCGCGCAGCAGGCCACTCTGGAGACCCGGCCGGAGAAGAAGAGTGCCCGCCGCCTCTCCGAGCTGGTCGAGGAATGGCAGCAGGACTACAGCTCGAGTATGAACATGCCGGTCGGACCGGACCTGCTCGAGCACGTCCGCACCGCGAGCAAAGGAACAGCCGCCTGTGCACTGGTCAACGACCTCGACGTGCACGAACACGCACGCCTGGTCGTGCACGAGCTGGCCGCGAAGCGCGCCGTGTGGGGACGGAACCACGTCATCGCGCAGACCCGCCGGCACCTCAAAGAAGCCTTTCCCGGGCAGATCATCACCGACGAGACCGTAGAGAACATCACACGGGCAGCCACCGGAACGCACAGCCTTCAGGTCACCCCGGAGGCCATCACCCCGCGCCTGCGCGAGTTCCAGCGGGCCGACGGGTCGAGCCAGTTCCGGCAGGCCGACGTCACCCTGTTCACCTCGCAGGAGGTCCTGAACGCCGAGCACCGGGTCCTGGCCGCAGGCCAGAAGATCGTCATCCCGGCCGTGTCCGCCGAGCGATTCGACACGATCCTGGCCGAGCACGTCGAGGCCGCTGCCACCAGTGGGGGACCGGTCTTGTCGCAGGGTCAGATCGACCTCGCACGCGCTTTCGCGACCGACGAAAAGCTACTGACCCTCGGGATTGGACCCGCCGGCGCGGGCAAGACCACGAGCCTGTCCCTGGCCGCCGACGCCGTCCGTGACAGCGGCGGGAAAGTCATTGGGCTCGCACCCACCGCAGCGGCCGCAGCGGTGATGTCCAAGGACATCGGAGCGGACGCGACGACGATCGACGCGTTCCTCATCGCTCACCGGAACCAGCGGGGCCAGCAGAACACCACGGCCAAGGACGGCCACGACAACGGCGGGTCAACCTTCGCTCTCGGTGCCGGGGACGTGGTCATCGTCGATGAGGCCGGGATGGTCACCACCCCGAAACTCGCCGAGGTCGTCGCGGTCGCCGCGCGCAACGGTGCCGTGGTGCGTGCGATTGGCGATGACCGGCAGCTCGGCGCGATCGGCTCCGGCGGTGCGCTGCGCCTGCTGAACAACGAAGTCGGAGCGGTCCGCCTCGAGGAGGTCCACCGCTTCCACACCGACGGCGAAGCGACCGCATCCCTGGCCCTACGGGAACCGGCAACCGTCGCAGCTGACACCCCCTTCCAGTGGTACCTAGACAACCAGCGCGTCACCGCCGGCACCCTTGACGCCATGACCCAGGACGCCCTCACCGCGTGGATGACCGACACCGCAGCAGGCAAGACGTCGCTGATGATCGCCACCGACAACGCCACCGTCACCGACCTCAACGCCCGAGCCCAAGCCGCCCGCATCGCTACCGGCGACCTCACTGACGGGACAGGCCCGATCACCGAGGCGACGCCGTCCGTGGTCCTACGGGACGGGCTCCGCGCCTACCCCGGCGACACTGTCGTCACCCGGAAGAACGATCGGACGTTGCAGGTCAACCAGGGCAAGGACTTCGTCAAGAACAACGACGTCTGGATTGTCGAACAGGTCACCGCCAACCCCGAAGCAGCACAGACGGATCAGGACCGGCAGCGTGTGACCCTCCGGCACGCCGGTCACGGGGGGCGTATCACCGTGGACGCCGATTACCTGAACGAGCACGGGCAGCTTGGCTACGCCGCGACCGTGCACCGCGCCCAGGGTGCGACCGTGGACACCGCGCACGCGATCCTCGACGAGCGGGCCGACCGGGCCGGAGCCTACGTCGCCGCCACCCGGGGCCGCGAGACGAACAAGCTCTACGTCGCCCTGGGAGATAACAATGACCAGGCCATCACTCGCGACAGTGTCCTGGCGTCGATCACCGCGAACTATGACCGGACCCTGTCCGCGCACGAAACGGTTCGCGGCGAAGCCGTCCGTACCGGGGACATCGCGACCCTCGCCGGCGTCTACAACGAGGTAGAAGCAGCAGCATGGACCGCCAAGACGCGGGGCATTGCCGCCGTCGTCATGGGGCCGGAAGCCGCCGCTGCGTTCACCTCGCACGAGTCGTGGGGCGCCGTGGCCGCGCATCTGCGACGGGCCGAGAACGAGGGCCTGGACGCGTCCACGGTCCTCGCGCAGGCGTACCGCGAACGCGGGTTCGCAGGCGCCGACGACGCGTCCGCTGTCCTCGCCTTCCGGGTGGAGAACCGGATCGAGACCGCGCAGCAGATCCGCGCGAACACCGGACACCGGCCGCTCGGTGCCCTCACCGACGATCATCTCGACCGCCTCGCACAGCAGGCCGAGAAGCAGGCAACAGGCACAGATGCCGGTCAGTTCCGCCGGACGCCCGGTGAGCCTCCCATGGACACCGGGTTGGACGGAGAATGGGCTGCCCGGCCGTTCGCGCTCCTGCGCACCAGCAGACTCACCGAGACACGCGACAACGCTGTGGAACGGTTGCAGTCCCTCAACCCGACCGCCTCAATCAGTGCCGCCACCAGGAAAGAACAGTGGATGGTGAAGACAATGACGCTCGAGCTGGAACGCCGTCTGGATCTTTCCCCGACACAGACCGCGATCGAGCGCACCGCCCGTGGAGAGGACCCCCGCAGCGTCCACCAGGTCACGATTGCCGAGGCAATCCACCAGGAACGCCAGCTGCGCGTAGCCGGTATCCCCACCACCAGCACATCGGCGTCGACCGAAGCTGTCAGCACATCCGCGGCAGCCAGTGCCGGCGGTGCAGGGTTCGGCCGGTCCACCATCAGCGAGGACATCGCCCCGTCCGCGCTCGTGCAGGACGCACGGGTACCGAAGGAGTACCGGGATGAACTCGACCGTCTCCGGGCACACCTTGGGCAACGAGTCGCGGTCCGCGGCGCGCAGCTCGCAGAAGAACAACCGGCGTGGGCGGCCGCACTCGGACCAGTGCCGGCGAAGGAGTCCAAGGCTGCTGAGTGGCACGGCATCGCGGCCGAAACCGAGGCGTACCGGAACCGCTACAACATCGGCGCCCACGAGACAGCTTTCATCCCGAAGCAGTATCGGGACGACCCGACCGCGCAGCGGCTCATCGAGCGTGCCACCGCCCTGCACAAGCACAGCGCCCTCACGCAGGTCCCGCCACGCAGCAGCACACAGATTCAGCAGACCGCCGACGAAGCGGCGATCACCGATCGCATGAGCGCGGATCAGGCCGCCGCACGGAGGGCTATCGAACGCCTCCAAGCCGAACGTGCCGCCGCCAGCGACCCCCTGCCGGCGCCGCAGCAGCGCGAAGCCCGGATCGTCGACGCTCTACAGTCCGCTGAAGCTGCCCCGGCCGCCGTTCAACCTGTGGCGACGCCCGAGGCGCAGCCGGCACGCTCCGCAACGGAAGAAGCCGCGATCGCACGCGCGATTGCCCGGCACCGGGCAGGAGCCGGCAATGCCGCAGGGACGACGCCCTCCGACGCTTCCGGGTCCGGCAGTGAGGCAACCGGGCAATCAACCAGTCCCCAGAAGAAGGAGACCCCCATGGCTCAGGAGAAGGGTGGCGTCGCACAGGATGCAGCGCGGAAGAAAGACCGGAGTCAGCGGCAAGCCGAGCTGATTCAGAGCAGGAAGACTGCCGCCGCCGAGCGTCAGGCTCGGGAGGCAACAACCGCCAAGAACGATTCGACTGCCGCGAAACGTCGAGCTGAGCAGACAAAAAACAGCGGCCGGTCATTGTGATGTGACTTTTCCCGAAGGTGGCGGTGTTCTTCTCTCGAAACCCGGGCGTATCCGATGAGCGTGCTCGAACTGTAGCGTTTAGGGGGCCTCCACCGGGCTTTTTCTCGGGCGGGTCTTACGGGAACGCTTCAGCTCAGCACCGATGTGGAATTTTTCTTGCTGACTGGACGGCGTGCCGGTGTCCCAGTGGAGGACCGGCTTACGGGCACCGTGCAGCAGAGTAAGGAGCATGAAAAAGGTGCGTCACCCTCGCGGATGACGCACCAATGCGTTCTTCGTTCGCTACACGTCGAGCAGAACCGTGTCAGCGATCTTCAGTGCGACGACCTCCAGCGAAGGGTAGTCCGCGGTGGCCAGTCCCGCGTGCGACGCAAGCATGGGGCTAACGTCCACAAGAGCCGCATGCGTCGTGTCGTGGAAGATCGGAATGACCCGACCCGACGAGAGCAACACCGAAAGCTCTTTCTCAGCGATTCCTTCGGCGTCAAGACTCTTAAGCAGTGCCGGGGTTACCAGAACGATTCCGGCGCGTGAGTTCCTGAGACCCTTGTCGATCTGCCGCATCAACGGCGTCCCCAGGGGTACATCCTTTTCGCTGAACCAGACTTTCACATCCAAGCCCGTCAGAATGTTGTAGAACTCCAGCGCGGAGCTCTGCCTGTCACCCCAGGCGTGACACAGGAACAAATCGCGACGGTCGGTATCGGTCTGAGCGATCCGCACCACCTGCTCATGTACGGGGTTTAGGACCCGATATTCGCTGGTTGAGTACGACACGGACGCACGACGGGCCCGGCTCGAACTGCTGCCTCCGCCACCTCCCCCGTTAGCGCTCGACGATCGACTCGCGTAACTGGCGTGCCGCGTCGGGGGCGTGTAGGTGGGACGCGGCGTGTAGTCCGAATAAGAGCTCCGGCCTGATGACCGGTAGCGGCATGCCGGACAATTCGCGGCCCCGCTCGCTGTCCGATGGCCCTCACGAGGCGCGGTGCACTGGGACATGTAATTTCTTTCTCGCGATTCCCGTTGATTGCCGAGAAGGGGATAGGCTATAGATCTCCGACCAAAGAGAATTGCGACCTACGACCCGGCTCCGACCGACGTGGGTCGCTTTTTTGTGCGTCACCCGGAGCTTCAAATACTACATCTAGTGCAGCCGCGTGATGCCAACCCCTAGATGATGTATTACAAGTATGCCATTCGGCGAGATCGTCGTCCACGCGATGTCCACAGATAAGACCCATCGAAAAGCCTAGAAATTAGCCAATTAAAGGGCTCGCGGGGACCTCGTCCACAGCTCTGTGGAGCAATTCCTCACAGGCAGAAATAATTCGTGTCGTGTTCCTCGCGGCGTGTCGAAGGACCGCCAGGCAGGGGTCAGCGACCATCTTGAACAAGCTTTGTGATGCAAGGCTTGCATTACAGGGCTTGCATCACCCAGTGCGGCAGATAGTCGGCCCGCTAGGGCGAGGCAAGTAGCTCGACGACTGCGCGCTCAGCTCGCCCAACCGCCGAGCCTGCAAATCGCCACCCGAACCACGCCTGGGCGCGCAACCCAGCGCTTCGCCGACCGTGACACCATTTCGCTCTTCGCTTTCCAAGTAATCAAATCTGTGTTCTATTTTAAAGCCTGTACGAGCAACGGCAGGGAACCAGGGCGATGATCGATCCTCTCCCGCTCGGGGTTCCTGCTGCAGGACGACTCTGGCAGGATGACGGCATGGGGAAATTGGGGGTCCCGGCAGCGGCATTTGTCTTCCTGCTAGCTGCAAGCGGGTGTTCCGTTCCACCAGTTTCCCAAGCGTGTCCTGCAATTGGTCACTCGACGGTTATCCCTGTCCAGATAAGTGGATCCCTTGCCGGCTCAGTTGCTGCAGTGCAAATCTGCTCGGATGAAGAGGATTGTTCCAGGGGTGTACCTGTTGGGGCGCCACTGGAAGCATCCGTACCGCCTGTTCCCTCGGCCAACGCCACCCAAACGCCCGCTGGAGCGGACCCGGCCGGGCCCTTCTCCCACTTCATGACCTCACGCATCGATCAAGCGAACTGGCAGATCGAAACCGACATGGTTACCCCAACTGCGGTCACAGCCCAGGCATTGGACCTCCGCGGCAGGATCCTCGTCCGGACCGAAGCGGCTTTGGAATGGACAAGGATCAGCGGGTCCGAACAATGCGGCGGAAACGCACGCTCCACGCCCATACTCCTCAACACGGACCAGTAGATTCCAGGTGTTCAGCAGCGAAGGCATGAGCCCACGCGCACATGACCGTTAGTGGATCCGCTTCCGAGCTGCGCACCAGCGGCGGTACTACGGTGATCGGCATGCCGAAAAACACGTGGCTAGCGGCCATCGCTCTTCTTCTCATCAATGCTCTCGGAGGCCTAGGCTTCTTCTTTTTCTCCCTCCCTGAGCGATCCGAATGGGGCGACATGACTACAGGAATCATCTGCGCCATCGTGGCGGCACTCTTGATCCTCAACTACAGGAGGACTTATGGATCAAGGGCGCATGTGCCTGAGTGACGGCGTCGACGAGCCGACGTCCGCCACGGATTGGGTTTCGAACGCTCTTCGTTGCGAGTGCATCACGCTTGGGCGTTCTCTGATTGCTCGCCGGTGTGGGTCGGTACGGTCATGGCATGACGGCCTATCGAGGTGCAAGGTTCATCGTTGCTGTGTTGGTGACAGCATTCGCAGCGTCGGGTTGCAGCACTGGTCCGACGTACGAAATTCTCGAGGTACCGGACGGTCCGACGGTGATGATTGCCCCGCCCCGAGATCCGGAGGAGATGTCTCAGGAAGCACTTCTGGAGGGAGCTCTGTCTGTTGGGTCGACAGGGTGCCTGGGCGTTCAAGCGTCAGATATTGGTTTTGTCCCCGTCATTTTTCCGACGGGCACAACGGTCTTCAAGGATGAACCACTTACTTTCACAGTGGCTGACGAGCAGTACACGCTTGGCGATGCCATCGCGATTGGTGGTGGATTCACCGAAACGAAGCCACTGATCGAAGCAAACGCATACCCAGAGAAGTGCGCCGCAGTCGAAGTGTTCTCGGCCTCGTAGCTCTTGTGTCGCTACGAACATGCTCGCCATGAGCGGTAGCAAACTTCATCCAGTAGTAGCCACACGCTGAGGGATGGATGAACGGAACAGCTTCCGGTGTCAGCCTCAGCCGAGCTTCCTGAAGTGCCCTACGGCGTCGGATGACAAGCGTTCTGGTTTCATCGATTTCACCAGAAGAACTACTCCCCCGAGAAGGATAAAGAGCGCCAGCGCCAGCAGGGCCTGGTCGTTCGGAGTAGCGGGGCACCCTGCGGAGCTGTCGTCGATCTCAGGACAGCTGCGCCAAGGCTGCAGGAAGACTACGAAACTACCTACCGCTCCAACCACGGTCAGCAAGATCCCTAGAACCGCGTACATAGTCTTCCTCGAAACCCTCATGGTTCATCGAATCACGAGTGGGGACGATCGCCATGAACATACGGTGCGGGACAGGGCCGGTTGGCAGGATCTCGTAGTGTCACCGACCTCTCTTAGACCGGCTCGCGTTACGCTCCGGAGATGAAGGATTCAACACGGCATAGTGATCTCCCGGACAGTGCCGGATCAATCGTCGATCTGAACAACCGAGCGACGATCAACCATGAGTGGTGGGCAACTCTCGTACCAACCACCTGGGATCAACGGACGCTGACCTTCAGTGGTCTCCGCTGGTATTCGACCTTCTTCGAGGACGACAACACCGACGCAACCGGGCTCTGGCCTGTGCCGACCAAGGAGCTGCGGAAAGCAGCAATCATCCATGCTGGTTCCGCCCCCCACCTCGCGGGGAAGAGGCCTCAGCGTCGTCCGGGGAGTGTCGCTCTGTTCGACGGCGTTGTTTATACGTACTGCGCGGACGGCTTGCTGAACGGCCGCCTTGGCGACGCGGCCTGGGCTCACCCCATCGAAGGAATTGCGCCGGGGGAGCTCGAACGACACGGCGTGGAACTGGTCGCGGGCCTCATATAGACGCAATCAACAGGTGCGCACAACTGGGGTGAGGCCTACGACGAACGATCAAGGATCCTTCAGGGCATCGTGCAATCAGGTTGTGGCGGTCGCTTAGAGGCTCATTGATGATGGACGGCGTCCGTCTTTCGCATACATGCACGGTCGTCGACCACCGAAACCTTGGAAGGACCAGCGTATGGAACCAAAAACGCCCCGGCTGACCAGCACAACCGCAATCCTCACACGACTGGTGGAGGATCCTGATGACCTCGCCGCTCACCCGGACCTGTATGTCGTCGACCTGTTCGCCGAGGAGGACCGGGCAGAAAAAGCGTGGCTGCGTGCTGGTATCCCGCGTCATTTCAGCTACAACGACGGGGTCATCACTCTCATGTGGGATGGCGTCGAGCTACTGGGCATTCCTGTGTGGGATGACATTGTGGTCCTCTGGGTTTACCTGGTGAACGTCGTCGATGACTACCTTGTGACTGGTCGCGGTCACTGCTACTTCCCTGATCAGCCCACCCCGATCATTCTCGAGCGGATCCGTGGCGGTGCCCTGATCACCATCGGCGACACCAAACTGCGCGTTGATCCCTTAGTTTTCTGTCGAGAGCTTCTGGATGAAGCAGAGCGCTTCTGGCACTGGGTCGATCGACATGAAGTCCCTGTTAGCCCAGGCGACCAGCGGATCGACCGGATCCGAGCGCTCATTCCAAGCTACTGACTGGCCGTACCTACAGCGCCACTCATTCACCGAGGCCCATGAGCTGTACCGGGAAGGATCCTCCTTTGCGTAGTGCGGCAGGTGGGATGCTGGAGCTTCGTTGGTACGAGGGAAAGCTGGGCGCGGATGGCTTCGACAGTGACTTTGATTCGCTCCACCGCGCTATCTGACGTGGCGCAGTACGCCTACGCGGCCACTGCACCGGCAGATGCTCGACTCATCTTCCTCGCAGGGTCCTGCCCCCTCGACACAGCCGGAGCGACCGTAGGTCACGGTGACTATGCAGCTCAGGCGGAACAGTGCATCAGGAACATGACGACCGCTCTCCAGGACGCTGGAGCCACCATCGAGGACGTGATCAGTACTCGGGTGCTTGTGGCATCAACTGACCGGGATGATCTCGTCCGTGCGTGGGAGGTTGTACGCCGAGCCTTCGGCACCCATGACGTCCCAAGCACCCTCTTGGGCGTGACAGTTCTTGGCTACGAGCACCAACTCGTGGAGATTGAAGCCGTGGCCGCCGTTCGCGACTGATCATTTAGGCAGCATCCCGCTGAGCGATCCTCCACCGGGGCACCCTTGCGTGAAGCTCCTGCCGGCTAGCACAGTTGGTCCAATGCGCTCCCACGTCCTATTTATCAGCGGCCGCTCCGGTGTCGGCAAATCAACTGCCGCTCTGACCCTCCACGAACAACTCATCGATAAGAACATCCAGCACGCCGTCATCGAAGGCGACTACCTCGACCTCGCTCACCCGGCCCCACATGAGGCGTTCCCCAAAGCGAACCTCGCTGAGCAGAACCTTGCCTCCATGTGGTCTGCGTACCGATCCCTTGGATACCACCGCCTCATCTACACGAACACCGTGGCCGCACTCATGTCAGCGGATCTTGCTGCAGCGATGGGGGATAACCCGATCGTGACCGCAGTGCTCCTGCGCAGCAGTGACCGGCACGCCCGTTCACGAATGGAACACCGCAACCACGAGGCAATCGACGCCGGGTTGCTTAACCACAGTGCTGCAATGGGAAGACGACTCGATGAGGAGGCTCCTACCTTCGTCCACCGCATCGATACTGACGAACTCAATCCCTCAGAGGTCGCGGCACAACTATTCGCTCTTGCAGGATGGGGCACGCAATCGCCAGTCACCGAGGCGCAGTACCCGCCGTTCGCAGAAGGATCGCTCTGCGCGCAAGCGTCACTCCCTAAGTGTTGGCTTGCTGCTCGGAGCCCGGCGCGGCTGGAACAGTGCGCCCATCGGACAGGGTCAGGCTTCGTACGACTGTCCCGTCGCCGAGCCGGACACCTTTCACGCCCAAGGTCAGAGTGTTGTCCGTCAATCCACGGGCCTGGTCGTAGGCGTAGGTCATACCCTCCGGGAGCTCACCCAAATCGGCCTGCGGGGTGAAGCGGACAGTAAACGATGCGCGGCGTGCGGATTCTTCGCAGATCTCGACGGAACCGTCCGGGTGCAGTATGCCGATGAGGCTCGTTGTGTTCGGCGATGCCATGACGCCGAACAAGCTGTATCCCGATGGGAGATTCCTCGCTGGCCCCCCGCCATCCTCGCCTATGAGCATGGCGGCCTCATCCTGCTCTGCCTGCTTAACAGCCTGGCAGGCGCTGAGCGCCTCGATGGGAGGGCTGATCTCCTGAGGAGGCGGGATGTCGTTGATCGGCGGGAGAAGGGCAAGCCCACCGACCAACCCGGCCCCGACAAGCCCGCCCACAACGAATCGCCTCCGTTTCGAGGGTGCTGGACGGCTGTCGGAATCAAGGGACCGTTCCTCCGGCGAATCGGCGCCAAGATCAACAATCTGGACACGACCGATCTGATGACTACCGTCCCTCACACCATCAACGCCATTCCCCATGATCCGACCCTAAGATGCACCGGTTACCAGCGCCTGAGACCAGCCACGCGTGTCGTTCCACCAGGCGAGTGACAACGTCCGGTCGCGGATCCTTAGGCGGGCAGCTGTCCCCGGTGGCCATATCAATCAGCGGGTACCCAGAGCTAAGCTGCACCCCCACCCCTTCTCAATCGCCTAAATCTGAGCGTCATGGCCGTGATGCTGGCAAGGAACGCGATGAGCATTAAGAAGCCCCACAACGTCTCCCCAGAGAGAAACAGGGTGACGGTAATGACGGCAGCTACGACCGCGCCAAAAATGCTCGTGATGCCTGCAAATCTATTCGTTTGCGACCAGTGCAGTTTCCTGTCCGGCCCGTTGATACCTTGTTCCCTCATCTCGTGCCTTCCTTCGTAAGTCATGCCACGCTACTGCCGACCACGGTCGTCTGCCAGACGGCATCCATAGGAGGATCCCTAAGGGACCGGCTGGATCTAGGAAACGAAAGCGTCGGCAAGGGCCAATCAGCTTTTCCGCCCGGGTTCAATGACTCGTTCGACAATTTGCAGATCTGCCAGCACCGGATGGTTGAGGACGTCGGAGATCTCTGCGCTGTCCACCTGCCCGTTCTCATGCCACAGCAGCACGAAAACAGGGTCGTCAGGAGCATTGCCGCCTTCGACGTCTGCGTCGAAGGACAAGGGGCATTCGGTGTCCGCCGGCAGCAGGGGCACATCCCCGATGACGTCGATCAGAAAGCACTCCGCGCAGTACTCTTCCGGCGCCGTCCTGCAGGAAGCGAACTGTGCGCCCAGGATCGTTCTAAGGTCGCCGGCGTGCTCGACGATCCGGCGTAGTAAATCCTGCTGCGGACCTGACAGTGGCTCCATACAACCAGCCTAGAGTGCCCTTGTTACTGGCGATCCTTGAGCGTGACGGGTGGACGGGGTAAACCGTCGCGCTGAGCGATCCTTCAGCGGGTGAGCGACGGCGTACGGTGTGTGCGCATTCTGACGAGGGCAATGAGGCCTGTCAGAAGGGATGCGGGTATGCCGATGACACTGAGCAGGAGCAGGGTGTCAATCACCCAGGAAGACTGCCCTGCATCGGCCAGGGTAATCCCTCGGCCGAAAGTCACCATCAGCACCACCCCGAGGAGGCCCACCAGACCAAAGGACACTGAAGCGACCCAAGCAGCCGCCGGATGGTTGCTTCCTTGGCTCCAGGCCTGACCGAAGAGAAGTACCGTCACCGCGTGAACGATGAATCCCAGAAGTAGGAGGACTGACACGGCGGCCTGCGGTGCCAGAAAGATGCTGGCGCCCACTGCTGCGGCTAGGAGACTGGCAGTGACGCCAGCACAAAGCCATGCCAGGGAGAAGCTTGGGTCAGTGGTCCTCAGTTTCGCTGCGAGGACCCAAGAGCCGGCAACGATCACAGGTATGACCAGGAACGGAATCACCGCGACGGCGAGTAGCCCCACTCCGATGAACACGATGACTATCACACGGTTTCCAGCACTGGTCATTGCAGTCCCCCAACTTCAACGTTGGGACGACTGTACCCGCGGTGCTCGGGCCAGCCTGGGAAATACGTTCGTAAGCGGATCGACTAACGCCCTCACCTCGAGCGCTCCTGCACTCACGTCGCAGTCGATTCCTCTTTCGAGAACCGATCTTTGAGACGATTTCCGTCGGCTGGACGTAACTCGATGGGCGAAGTCATCGTCTGACCATCAAGCGAATGGGGATCGATCCGATGCACGGATATTGGCAGTGGACGCACGGGTGAGCGACCTGGAGCCAATCGCGCGCGTGCAGCGAGGGGACCTGGAAGGATTACGTGTCCTCTTCCGCCGCCATCTGCCCATCGTCTACGGCGCGGCCTTCGTCGTCACCAGGAGCGAACCGGACGCCGAAGAGGCAGCACAGGACGCGTTCTTCCTCCTCTGGCAGAAGCGCAACGAAGTGACCATCGTCGGCGACTCAGTGCTGCCCTGGCTCATCATCACGGCGCGGTTCGAAGCATCGAATCGCCGGCGCGCAGCGAACAGGCGGCGAACGGTGCCACTGATCGAAGAACTCGACACTGGCGTGTCCGACAGCCCGGAAACGATCGTGCTGGCCGCAGAGCTGCAGCGACGTCTCACTGCGGCGATCGAGGATCTACCCTCCCTGGACCGAGACCTCATTACCTCCTGCTTGATCAATGGCAACAGTTACGAGGAAGCCGCTGCGTCTGCTGGCGTCACCCACGGCGCAGTACGCAACCGCCTCTCCCGAGCTCGACGGCAGCTTCGCATGCAAATGACCGCTGAGAGGAACGAAGCATGAACACCCCCACGGCACCCGCACCCATCCTGGACGAGCACTCAATGCGCCGAATGGAAGCTGCTCTCTTCGCCCGCATCGATGCCGCCGAAGCTAACACCCCGGGTCGCACCGAAAGCCACAACTCCGTCGCAGGGCGAGAAATCAGCTCTCCTCGATCCCGACGACGGTGGATCGGCGTTAGCTCAGTTGCAGCCGCAGCCCTTGCTGTCGCGCTCGTGCTCACGGACGTGGTCGGGTTCGCCGGTTGGCGCGGTGGCTCCGAGACTGCCGCGGCGGCCGTTCTGGAGCAGGCAGCTACCAGCGCAGTTCAGCTTTCCGATCCTGTCGTCGGCGATGGGGAGTACCTGCTGGTGGAAACCAAGGCAGTGAACATCAACTCCACAGATGGAACGTCCTTCCTTGCATTGACCACGGACCAGATGTACATCCCAGAAGATCGTGACGATGACTGGGTGTGGTTCCGCCCTGTCAGCCAGCCGTATGGGTCTTTTGGCCCGGAATCGCAGGCGGCGTCAGAGGCGAACTTCGCCGCGATCTACGCCGAGCACGGCGAGGATTACGTGGAGAAGCTCCGCGCACCCGCCGGCCGCTGGTACAGCGGCGACTCTCAGGTCTCCCCAGAAGCACTGTCCGACCTACCTCGGGACCCGCACCGCCTGTTGAACTACATCTACCGCACCACCCTCGGTTCCGGCCCGTCCCAAGACGGGGAAGCCCTGGTTTTCATCGCCGACAGGCTGCGGTCAGGAGTACTCCCCGCCGACGTGCGGGCATCGCTCTACCAAGCGGCAGCGCTCATTCCCGGCGTCGAGTTCGTCGAGGACCAGGCAACCCTCGATGGTCGCACCGGCACCGCGATCGGCAGGGTGGAAACAAACGGCAACTTTCGGCAGGACATCATCGTCGACCCCGACACGGGCCTATTCATCGGCGAGAGAAGAACCGAACTTACCGCCCAAGACGGGATTCCTGCCAACACGATCACCTCATGGACGTCGGTCACGACGACAGTAGTCCCAAACGCGCCGGCCGGAGGAACCCAAAATGGGTTCATGGACGATATGGGGTGCGTAACAACCAACGGCGGCTCCATCTGCCCACCGTGAGGCCAACCTGAGTTCGAGAAACATCAACGCGGACGTGTGACCAGCCGCTGTTCATGGTGACTTAGTTAGTCCCAGGACCAGTCGGTAGGGGGCGCTTCACACGCGAGTACCTTCCGGCTCGTCTTCGACTGGTGCGTGGTGCCACATTCGCCGAAGGGACCACGCTTGGCGAAAAGCACGGTCGCGTGACTGTCGAAGTGATCGACCCACCAGCCCGACATCCCGCCCTCCGCCTGAGCTTCCAACCACTTCTCGTGCAGCGCACGAAAGCGGCTGACGGCCTCGGGGTGATTCCACCACTGGGAACACCAGTGCTGGCCGCTGGAGCGGTCTACGGACTCCACTTCTGAAATGAACTCCTCGACCCATGCGACCAGGTCGGCCGGGGTGATGACCTCTGGGTCCTGTCCGGTCTCTTCGTGCGACGCCAGATCATCACTCATGAGGTTTTTCCTGTCTTGATGCGCTCGACCGTAGGGCCGATGGGGGTATTGATGGTCTTGTCGCGGAACCAGGGAATGGTGCGGACAATGGTGCCGCCTCCGTTGGAGGTCTTCACCCACGCCCGGTTCATGGGTAGTTCGGAGAGCTGGGAGACGGACATGATGTCGCGGCGCTGGGTCTGCACGGACCGGGAGGACCCGTTTTTCGACGTCGAGGAGCTGCGGACTTTCGCGTCGTACTGACCGATGACCTTGGACAGCGAGCCCAGGAACGCGTCGTCGTCGGACCCGCCGCCGTAGACCTTGATCGCGGCCGCGGACCATAGGGTGTCCCAGCCGGTGCGCTCGAGCATCGCCACGCCCTGCCCCTTGGTCTGGAAGTACGCGCTGACGACGATGCCCATGGACCCGAAGTAGGAATACCACTCGGGCAGCTGCTTGAGTTTGACGACGTTCCCGACCTCGTCCAGGTCAGCCACCAGCGGCACAGTCAGGCGTCCACCGGCGCGGCGGGCGGCCTGCTGCGCGGCGGTGAACACCGCGTAGACGAGGGTGGACACGAATGCGGCCCCGGAACCGGCGGCGTCCTGGGAGAGCAGGACCAGCGTGTCCTTGCCGGTGACGAACCGTGCCGGGTCGAACATCGGAACCCCCGGCGTCGGCGTCGACCATGCCACGAGCTCGTCGTGCACGAGGGCCGAGGCCATGCGCTGGGCACTGGCGGCGACGGACCCCCGCGTGTCCTCCGGCTGGTCACCCATGCCCTTCAACGCGGCAGCTGGGCCCGCATGGCCGGCGCGCTGGAGCAGACCGGCCGGTTCCAGGAAGTCGGCGCCGGACACCCAGTGCAGGACGTCCCTCATCGTGCCGTCGCTCTTGGCGGCCGCGAGCAGGCACCAGGACAGGAAGTCGCGGCCCTGCGAATCGAACTGCGCATCCCCGCGGCCCGACCCGGCGCTAGGAGCGGACGAGGTCTCGAAGATCGACGCGACTTCGCCGGCACTAATCGTGTCCGTGACGACCGAGAGCGGGTTGAAGATCATCGCGGGGCGGTGGCTGTCACGC
The DNA here is from genome assembly GCF_036867195.1 of Arthrobacter sp. Soc17.1.1.1. NCBI lineage: Bacteria > Bacillati > Actinomycetota > Actinomycetes > Micrococcales > Micrococcaceae > Arthrobacter > Arthrobacter sp. Soc17.1.1.1. Next base: position 22,099 of record NZ_JBAJII010000004.1, on the reverse strand, counting down.
CAGATCCGCTGCGGGTCGAACAACCACACCGTCCCGGTCTCAGAGCGGGCCGCCAGGACCTCGGCGACGCCGTCGACCTTGTTGCTGGTCATCAGGTACGCACCGGGCGCCTCGGTGGCATGACGGACGACCTGCGTCGTGGTCTTACCCCGCCCGGTGCCCCACACGTGCGCGGAGCACTCACGCCACCCCTGAATGACGGCCTTCGTGCCGGCGTCCCCGGTGTACCCGATGGTCAGGCCCGGGCCGATCCCCTCAGCATCAGGGTGCAGTCTGGCCGCCTCGACCAGCCGGGCGTCCTCCATGGCCGGACGCATCTTCCCGCCCGGACTCATCCGACGCGCTGCGCTACTGGTCCTCGAGGGAGTGCGAGTCCCCCACCACCCCAGCGCCACGAGGACGAGCAGTGCTTCGGCCCCGAGCAACCAGGTGGCCGCCGGCGGCCACGGCGTGCCCCGCATCAGGCCGATACCCAAGGCGATCGGATTCCACGGCAAGTCCACCGACACAGGCGTCAGAACCGCCCCAAGATGGATCAGGCCAACCGCGAGAGCGATCGCGCCCAGGACCCCAATGACTGTGGCACCCGAACCGTTCTCCTGATTGTTCATCGGTTCACCTTCTCCTGCGCAGCAGCCCATGCCTTGTTCGTGTTGTGGGCGCGGTGCTCCCCGGCGGTGAGGTTCACCCGGAACGGCACACCGGGCTCGTCCCCGGTTTTGAGCATGAACCGGCCCCGCCCGGGCGGGGGCGAAACCTGACCGGTGTTCGGGTTCATCGACCCTTCCGCCGACCACCCGACCAGCAAGGCTTTCTCCCGCTCGGAAACGGGGAACACCGTCTCGATAAGGCTCATCTCGTTCTGCGCGAGACCCCCAAGGATCTTCACGGAGGAGCGTTCCACGAATCCGGTGGCGATCTTCGTCAGCTCGTCCGTGGACAGCAGCAGGTCCTTCATGGAGTGCGTGATCATCAGCTGACCCAGCCCCTTGGTCCGGTTCAGGCGTGTCAGGGCGTCGATCTGGTGGACCAAAAGCTCACTGGCCCGCAGCGACTGCCACAGCTCGTCCATGATCATCAGATGATGGCGTTCCTCCATCAGCCCGGCATCGGCCATGGTCTTCGCAGCCGAGACACCGGCCTGCCCGTAGGACCAGCACACCGTCTGCACCGCGGCCCGGAGCATCAGCTGGGACTCGTCGATCATCGAGATGTCGAAGTCCACCGACTTGTCCATGAGCATTTCTTCGGTCGTCGGCTGGCAGAACACGTCCCCGAACGGGCCGTGCTCCCCGAGCGCGTTCAGGCCCGCCAGGAGGTTCTTCACCTGCGGCAGGTATTCCGTGGAGTCCTCGATGAGCAGCGCCGCCCGGATCTGCGGTGGGCCTTTCTTGATGACGTCGACGACGTCGCCGACCAGCGGCTGCCGGCCCTCGGCTTCGGCCTTCTCTGCTGCCATAGCGATCGCCATGGACAGGACGGTTTGCTCCTGCTTCTTCGCGTCCAGGGGCTCCTTGAACACCAGTTCGATGAGCCCGGAGAGCGTCATCAGCCGGCGACTGTGAATCTCGGCGCGCATCTGACGCTGCACGGGAGCCTCCAGGCCTCCGAGTCGGTTCCAGAGCGGTCCGGCGTCCAATGGGTTAATCGCTCCGACACCCGGGGCAACCCGGATGATCTGGCCATTGGTTTCCTTCACGACGCCGGCGAAGTCGGGTTTGAGGTCCCCGGCCACGAGGATCAGGAACCCCTGATCGATCAGGGCCAATGCCATGCGGACCGCGACCGAGGACTTCCCGCGCCCGTTCAGGCCCAGGATGAACCCGGACGGGGAGGAGATGATGCCTCGCAGGAACAGACTGATCGGGTCCCCGCACACCACGGACCCGTTGAGGAGGTTCCGGCCGAGGATCGCCCCGACCAGCGGCGAGGATGTGCCGACGCAGAACGGCCAGAGGCCGGCGGTCTGGTTCGAGGTGGCCGTGAACTCCGGCGGCGGTTCCACCCACGTCACCATGCCCCCGTCACGGACCTTGATGCCCTTGTCGGTGAGCTGCGGGAAGGACGCGGCGGCCGCCGTCGTCGCCGCCGCGGATTTGCCGAAGAACTTGTCGCTGACCTTGTCGACCAGCTGATCGAAGACAGACATCTACAGGGCCTTTCTCACGCTGGCGGAAATAGTGGCGACATTCTCTGGGATGAGCCCCAAGCCGAGGTTGAACGCGAACGCCGCATCGTCGTTGTAGTCACACCCACGCACCCGCATCTGGATCCCGCTGGAGGCGTTGCGCATGATGGACGCCTCCACCTGAGGCAGCTGCTCCGGGGTGTGGACGGTCGCGGTAATCCCGATCGCAAACCGCACCAACGCCGCACCTTCGGCCTGCTCCCGCTCGGCTTTGCGGGCCTTCTCGAGAGCGATGATCTGCGAGCTGGTCGGACGGCGTCCCTTCTGGTTCGTGGCGAACTGCGCATTGGTCAACGCCTCCTGCACCTGCACCGCTGACTTCTCCGGCGCCTGCGGCCGGTAGAACACGGTCACCCGCTTCTGCACCATGCTCGAATCCGGGCTCAACAGCGCCACCAGCGCGTTCTCCCGGAACGTCCCGGCCGGCGGCCGGAACATCTGCCAGGACTTCGACACGACACCGGCGTGCTCGTACTGACCCGGGAACCCGACCGTCCGTGCCGAGGCCGGACCGACCTCATGCCACGTCAACCCTGTACCGGTACCGGTCAGACGGGCCCGTTCCACCGCGGCCGCGCCCAGCGGGTTGTAGGCCACATAGGTCTGATCCGTCAGGTCCGCGGCCTTCATCAGCGCCACACTGCCCGCACCTGCTGACTCCAGTTCCTCGATGAACCCTTGCAGCAGGGACTTCACATCGGACACCAGCTCATCGGCGGTGCGCTCCGGCGCCCGGCCCTGATCACTGGCCTTGCCGCTGAACGTCAGCGATACCCACTGCTCGAGCTTGGGGACATTGTGGTTGAGGTTGTGCACCACGTCGTCCATGACCTCACGAGCGAACGAGGGAACCTCGTGGTTACCGGCCTGCTGGCGGGCCACGGCCACCGCGTCCGGGAGACGTTCGCCGGGGTCATTGGTCGACTGGGTGGTCACCGCAATCTGCTCCACCCGGGCGTTCGATCCGGCGTCACGCTGGAACGCCGCCCACGACCCGACCAGGCGGTTCACCCGGTCCTGATCGAGCAACCCCAGACCGGAAGAGTTGGTGGAAAAGAACACGGTCCCGGTTTTCAGCCGTGGGTGCCACAGCATGACACCCTCGTTCCCGAACAGGTCCTGGAAGTCGATCAGCTCCGTTGCGGCAAGCAGACCCGGTGCCCGGAATGAGCCGTCCGGGATCTGCGATACCGGCCCGGCCTTGTACGTGGTGGCGCCCGCCGTCTTGCCCTTGGTGTGCATGGAACGGGCGATCCACCGCTCGGGCTTGGAACGGCCATACCGATCCTTAGACCCGAGCACCGCGGCCACGGCTAACGCGAGAACGGAGAGCCCGATAGCCACCCAAATCTGCGACATCATGATCGCGATGAACACGCCCACTGCCCCGACACCCAGGACAGCGGTCGAGGCCATGGTGAACCCCATCAGCCCCGCCGTCTTGTCCTCGGCGATGTTGCCGTACTGCCGGACAACCTGCTGATCAGTGCTCATACGTCATTCCCGCTTTCCATTCCGCGTTCCATGTCTTTCGCCGCGTCCCGCAATGCGAACTCGATGCGCTGTCGATTAAGCGCCGACTTATCTGCCGACTTTTCCGCCCCACCAGGGGCGCCGTCCCGGTACCCCTGTGCAGTTGGTGACTCGCTGCCCGCGCCCGTTGGTGCCTGCGGTCCGTCGCCGTCCGGTACGGCAGATCCCGTCGAAGAAGCATTTGACCCAGCTGACGGTTCAGCACCAGCCGGACCGCCTCCTGACCCGTTGGACCCTCCATCACCTGAGACCGTTCCCGGGTCGCCCTCCGTCTGAGCAGGTGCCCCCGAGCTAGCTGTCTGCCGCTCCGCACCTGCTGGTCCGCCTGCGCCTCCACCAGACTCGGCACCAGCACCTCCACCAGCTCCTCCACTGTTGTTGCTGTCCGCTCCGGTCTCCGTGGCCCCCGGTGCGCCGGATCGCTGGGCTTGCTGCTCTGCGCCCGTCGGTCCACCGGTAGAACCACCAGCACTTCCGGTTCCTCCGGTGCTGCCACCAGAACCAGCACCACCATCAGCTCCGGCCCCACCGCTCGAGGCAGCGCCACCGCTGGTCCCGTCGCCCCCGCCGGGACCAGCACCACCAGGTCCGCCAGTTCCGCCGGTCAGGGCAGACGCGCTGCTCGTCCCGTCGGCACTTGCGGCCCCCGTTGTTCCGGCAGCGCTTGCGGTTCCAGCCGCTTCGGTTGCCGCTGCGGCGCCGGCAGTGCCTGCGGTCCCAGCCGCCTCACTTGCCGCTGCGGCGCCGGCAGTGCCTGCGGTCCCAGCTCCTCCTGCGGTCCCGGCGGCGGCCATACCCGCCGCCCCGACGCCGGCAGTGACCGCGCCGAGCGCCACTGCTCCGCCGAGCATCGCGAGCCCTGACGCACCCATCCCTTGCGGTCCCGCGCTGACCGCCGGAACGAGGACCTTCGCCAGGGCAGGCATCGCAACGGAGGCGCTGAGGATCACCACGAGGCCCGTGATCAGGCTGATCATCGTGTTCCCCAGCTCGTTCTCCGCTGTGCCGTTGATGCCCTTGAGCAACGCGAGACCCGCCCCGTAGAGGATCGCCGCGGCAGGCTTGAACAGCACCACGGCGGCAAGCCACGCCACTGCCTTGTCGAAGGACTTCCGGCCGCGCTCGGTCTGCGAAGCAGCGGCGAAGATCGGCAGGACCCCACATAGGGCGATCGCCATACCGTAGGAAAAGATCACGATGAACGCGTTCAGGACTGCCCCCAACAGGGCCAAAGGAACGATGACCAAAATGACGCCAGCGAGTTGCAACGTCATCTCACCACCCGCGATAGCCTCCAGCCCCATAGCCTGCCCAAGCCCGTCCTCCTGCGCGGACCCGGAAATGGTTGTGACCAACCACGGTGCGAGCTCATCAGTCGCAGCGAACAGCAACGCCACCATGGGAACCGTGATCGCCGTCGTCAGAACGGTGCGGACCATTCCCATCACCAGGTTCTCCGCCGAGCTGCGGTCCTGATCACGGGCAACCTTAATCAGCGCAAACGCAGTACCGAGGACACCCGCGACACCGACGAAAAGCACCGTCGACGTCTGAATCCGCTCGGTTGCGGAGCCCTCGCCCATCTCGGGCGCCCCAATCTTCAACCACCACGTCCCGACGAAGTTCAAAATCTCCGTCAGAATCTGGATGACCCACCCCGCGAGAAAAGTAATGAGCTTCTCAATCGCGTCCCCAGCAGCCGTTTCCAGGAAGTTTCCTACCACTACCCCAATCAAGATCTGGGTCCCCACTCAATGTAGGGCTGCCCTTGGTACCGGGCCCATGTGTTGAAGTCATTGCCGGACGCCGGGTCGAGCTTCCAGTCTCCGTCTTCCCAGACCAGGTCAACCTGAGCAACAAGCGTCTGGTCGACTCCATTTGAATCCGCTGCCGAGTAGATCAGTAGATGAGACGCCGTGTCGGCGTCATAGTTGTTCTGGATGTAGCCGATCAAATTCAGCCGTGTGATGGGCGTAGGATCTTCGCTCTGCTCGATTCCATCCCGAATACGCTGCGCTCTTTCCCCCAGAAGGACCCGATTCGGTCCTTCCGCTACCGCCGCTTCAAGATCGGGTGCTGCTTCCTCGCTGACCGAGGGATCAAGTGCGACCACATAGGTGGCCGCTGCCATCAGTGCACCGGCTTCGGTGTGTGAGTATCCGACCCGGAGGGTTGAAGGCTGCTTCTGGCAGCCTCCGAACTCCGAGAACGGGACGACGTTGTAGCCGGCGGCTACCCACTCCTCGACCACAGGAGCGGAATCGGCGACGGAAGTGTCATCGTCGCTGAGGTCCGCCTGGCAGTCCCACGCGGTATCAGCCTCCACCACGGCGGGTCCTGTCGTGGTGGAAGGTGTGGGCTCTGCCGCACCGGGAGCCTGACTGGTCGGGCTCGTCGGTGCGGCAGAGTCATCAGCGTTGTTGTCGAAGAAGAAGGTCCGTATGCCCCAGGCTGCGAGGCCCACCACTACGAGGATCAGCAGCATGACAGCAGCACCGAACCATGCGGGGCGGCCGGTAGGTCCGTCGGTAGTGTCCTGTGTACTCATCGTCTGTCCTTTGTCTCGTTGCGGGTGGGTCAGTCAGGTATGGATCAGGCTGCGGTGACAGCGGTCCAGATCGCCCCGGACGAGCCGATCAGGAGTGCTCCGATCATCGGCCAGAGCGGTGCCTCGACCGATTCCCCATTGCGGCGTGCTTTACCGGCCTGCACCAGGCCGAAGATGAAGTAGACGAACAGCAGTGCGGTGGCGCCCCAGAGGACCCAGCCCATGACCGTGGTGAGACCTTCGGTGCCGGGAGGCTGCGTCGGGGTGTAGGTCTGGGCCGTGATCGTGCCCTCCGTGGAGGGAGTGAAGGCGTTGATGGTGGTGATGGTGTGTGCTGCCAGAGTGTTTCCGAACATGATGGTTTCCTTCTCTCAGTGCCCGGTGTGGGCGATCTTTTCGATTTTCCGGAGCACGCTCTTGAGGCGCGTGCCGGAAGCTTGTGGGGTTGCGCCGACTTCACGCCAGGACGCCTCATAAGGGACGGTCATGGCGACGGGGAACATGCGGGCGACGCCGCGCGCGAAGTCCAGGGTCGGCTTTGTCAGCCGGTTTTTCGGCCGGTCGTGGACGATGACCAGGCCGACCAGCTCATAGGCGAGCTGCCCGGACGCTGATTTGCGGGCCAGCTGCTGTGCGGCCTCGAGGGAGGACCCGCTGGTCGAACACACCAGCAAGGCACGCCCCGCCCAGGTTGGTTGCTGGTCGGACTCGTCCACGACGTTCTCCGAGCACATGCCCGCAAGGGTGGTGGTCCCGACGCCACCGGAGGCACCAACCAACCACAGCGTCGCGGTGGTCACCACGACTGATGCCGCAGGTTCGGTTTCCTCGACAGGTTCCTCGGCCAGGATCTGCTGGATGTTCTGCGGACCGCGCAGCGACTCACGGTGCCCGAGGATCGGGTCATTGTCGATCGGGTCCTCTTCCGGTGCTCTTTCCGGTTCGGTGATGAACGGGTTGCCCTTGGTCGTCACGCTCACAGCTCCTCCGCGATCAGAGCGGCAGCACGGAGCCAGGCACGGCGGGTCCGCGGGAGCATCGCAGAGAACCGGATACGGCCCTCGACCAGGGACGGGTCATAGGGCACCGTGGCGACAGCCTTCACGAACGGGCGGAAGGACTCGGCCAGTGCGTCCAGCTTCGCCTTGCCATGCGCGGGCGTGCACCCGAGGACGATCACCACTGCGCGGTCCGCCAACGCCTGCGCGTGCTCGTCCCCGGCCCGTAGTGCGCTGAGGATCCTGGATGCGCCCTCGGCTGCGTCATCGACGGACTTCACCGGGATCACGACCTGATCGGTGTGACTGATCATCGCCTCCCAGTTGTCCCCGCGCTCGGTGTTCCCGGAGTCCTTGACGATCAGCCGGTAATACTTCGCAGCCACGGCATACAGGCGGTGGACCTCGGCGCCGGTGACCTCATGACGGGCCTTGGCACCCGAACGGTCATCGGAGCGGAGCACGTCGTACTGGTCGGCGGGCTGGTGGTGGACGTAGGACGCCAGGTCACCGGTGCGGGCCCCTGCGGTCATGAAGTAGTCCGTCTGCCCGAGGAGGTCGACCACGGTTGCTTCGTGGCCGGCATCGTAGGTCCGCCAGCCGAGTGAGCCCAGTGAGTTGTTGTTGTCCCAGGCGAGGACACCGGACCCGCCGAGCCGGGCGAACACCGCTGACAGGCAGATCACCGTCGGCGTCTTACCTGCGCCGCCCTTGGGGTTCAGGACCGTGATCGTCCGGGGCCCCGCCCAGTGCTGGGACACCGTCTTTTCGTCCTTGCGCTGGTCCAGCTCATCGGCGGACGGGGCGAGTTTCATCCCGACGTGGTTCAGCAGTCCACGCATCCCGAGCTGCGCCGGAGACGCCGTATCGGGCCGATCCACGAACGACGGCATCGAGGACCGGCGCGTCGGCAGGACTTCTACAGTCGTGACCTCATCCTTCTCGGCCGGTGCTGCCACTGGTGCCTGCTGCACGACGTCCGCAGGTGCCTGCGCCGTGTCCGTCTCTGCATCCGTATCCGGTTCAAGGACCGCCACCGCTGTCTTCGGTGCAGGTGATTCCGTCACCGGCTCGGTAGGTGCCGCAGGCGCTGGTCGTGGCTCAGGCACAGCCAACATCGCCGGTGCAGCCTCGGGCGTAAGGGTCTGCTGCTCATCCGGGGTTGTGGTGGCGGCCTGCTCGACGACGGCTCCATCGGCCTGCACGAGGACCGTCCGAGCTCCGGCCGGGTCCTCGATGTGCAGTTCGACGCTGGTAGTCGCGTCCGCAGCAAGGCTGGTCGCGGTTGTCATCACGGAACGCCGCGCTTCCGTCACCGTGGAGTAATCCGCGTGGGTCTTGTGTCCTTCCACGTCCAGGTCGAGGGCTCCGGTCTGATCGATCACAGCGGTCATTTTCATCAGGGGTTCTCCTTTGAGGGAACAGCGGAAGTGGAGGCAGGATCAGGGGTATTTGTCGCCGCAGGAGTCGGCGCCATGGTGGGTTTCGTGGTTGAGGTCGGTGAAGCGGTCGGACGGGGCCCGGTGTCCGCCAGCGCGTACAGAGAGTTGGGTGCGTCTCCGGTGGGTGATCCGGTGGCACGGGTGATCGCTTTCCCGTCCGCGGTGATGAGGTCCGGGACGGAGGCCTGCGTGGAGTCGGTGGTGTTCTCGACCTCGCCCTGGGGATTGATGCGTGACTGTTCGCCGCCGGTGTTGACCCAGGCGTACCCGGCCGAGAGCTTGCCTGCGCCGGGGAGCCGGTGAGCTTCTGCGGCGGAGACGTCGATGAGGACGGACCCGGCCAGCATCAAACCGTTCTCCCGGTCCAGCTGAATCCCGGACGCTGAGACGTCCCCGCCCTCGAAAGTCACGAGTGCGGCCTGCGTCACCTCCGTGGCATCCGAGGCGGTCCCGAGATCGTAGAAGCCGATGCTCACTCCGGCGCTTGCCCCGTCCCCGTTCTTCCAGGCGGCCACCACGCGACCGTCGATGGATCCGAGGACGCTGATCAGTTCCGCACCCTTTGCCGGGGACGGCAGTGTTGCCGGGGAGGGCAGGGCGGCGGAGTCCGTGGTGATCCGCCAGATCCTGCCGGCTTGCAGGTCCGCGGTCACCAGGTCCGCGCCGAGGGCTTCGATTGGTTCGGCGGCCGCGGGGACGACCCGGGATACGGTGCTGCCGTCGGCGGCGACGATCAGGGTCTGCTTGGTCCGGAGGTCCACCCGGGGCGCTGTCCCGCCGTCGAGCACGATCGTCCCGTTGGTGGGCACGTCGACCCGGATCGGGTCGGCCCCGTCCCCGAACATGACCAGCTCACGCGCGGTCGACGCCGCGACCCGGGACTGCCCGTCGAGAGTGAAGACCGCTACCTGGCTGACCGTGAACGGTGCGGTGCGGGTCCACCGCTCCACCCCCGTTTCCGGGTCGTGTGCGGTCAGGGTTGACCCGTCCACGCTCACCGGTTGCCCAGAGGGGTCCAGGATCGCCCGGACCGTGGAGGACTGCATCGGTGCCGTCCACGTCGCGTAGGTGTCCCACCCGGCAGGAGCCGGAACCGGGAGCTGCGCCGGGGGCGGCGTGTAGATGGTGGCGGCCGGTGTCGCTTCGGGATCTTGCAGGACGTATGCCCCGCATACCCCGACGGTCACGACGAAGACCCCGGCACTGCCCCACATCATCAGCTTCCGGCGGCGTGCCTGCGGACGCCGTACGCCACCACGGGCGGCGGTCGCTCCGCTTGAGGTACGACGACGGCCAAGACGCCCGCTCCTGCGGGCACTGGTCTGTTCGTGGATGGTTCCCTGGCCGCTAGTGAGCGTCGTGGCGGGGTCGGTGGAACGCTCTTCCAGAGTGCCGAACTCGGTGTCGACGATCATCTCGTACACCTCGCCGTCCGCGGTGTGGCCCTGTACCCGGCAGGCTTTCAAGCCCAACCGGCGGCATGCCTCCGACGCGGCATCGGCCGCGACGTCGGCCGGGGATGCATCCCCGAGGACCGGGTAGGTGAGGATGTCACCGTTGGCGTCGGCGACGATTTCGCCTTCCCCGATGGTCAGGACGATCACCGGCCATGGATGTACGGCGTGGCTCATCGCTGACCCCCGACCGCTGCGGTCAGGTCCCGGGTCTGGTGCCCGACGACGTCCCACTGGCCGTCCACCTTCTCGAGGTAGAGGGTGACCTGCCGCTGACCGGTGCCCTCGAGCGGTGTGTCGTCGCGGGCGACCCACCGCCAGGTCACGTCGAGGACCCGGATCGCCTTGTCGTCGGCGACGTCCTGCGCGGCGTCACCGATCGCGGGAACGGCCCGGGGAACGCTGTAGGCGGCGTGTTCGGCTGGTTCCAGCCAGTCACCGTTGCTCGCGTTCCGTTCCGGCTCGACCTGGTTCGCCGCCCACTCCTCGCTCATCAAAGGTGTTGCACGGACCGCGGCCGCCGTCTCCGTGCGGTCCACCGTCGTATCCCAGGAGTGCAGCATCAGGGCCGCGACCCGGGCGGTCGAGTCGACGTCGGACCGGTCAGCGTCCTCAGGCGAGACGAATGTGTCCCCGCCCAGGATCTCCTCGGCCGGGGTCGACGTGGAGGAGCCTTCGGAGGTGGTCGTCGGCGCGGAAATCGGCGCGACGTCGTCGTTGGAGGCGGGAGCGTTAGCGCCGCAGCTGGTCAGGACGACCATCGAGACGGCGAGAACTGCGGCCCGGTATCCGTGTGTGTGTGAGCGGAGGGTCATTGCACCCACGCTCCTTTCTCTTTCAGGATCGGCTCGGGGTCGATGTTGAAGTTGTTGTAGGGGTAGGCCGCGTCCGGTGACTCGGGACTGTAAATCTCGAAGTGCAGATGCGTGGCCACCTGCCCGAGTCCTGCCGTGTTGCCTTCGATGCCGATGACATCGCCGCGTTCCAGGACGTCTCCGACTTTCACGTTGTTGGAGTTGAGGTGGCAGAAGGCGAACTTGAACGCCGGTTCTCCCTCCTCGATGACCTTGGCGATGACGCAGCCGTCAACAGGGAGGAAGCCTGTGACCTGGATTTCGGTCGGTGCGATGACCTTGCCGCCGCTGCCGTAGCCGGAGCCCGGAGTGGATAGGTCAACTCCGACGTGGTCCTGCGCCCAGGCGGGAAGGCCCGGGATGTTCCGGTGCCCGTAGCCGGAGGTGAACACGCCGCCGGGCAGTGGGGTCGTCCACTCGCCGTCTCCGAGGTCCCCGTCCCACGCCACTGCCCCAGTCGGGGCTGCGCAGTCGGTCGTGAACTCGTTTTGCCCGGTGTTCAGGATCTTCTCGATGTACTGCTGGGTTTCCGTGAACGGCGGAACGCCCTTCGCGTCCTGCACGGCACCGGGGCCCGCGTTGTAGGCCGCGAGGGTGAGCTTCACCAGAAGATCCGCATCGTCGCCGGCCAGGGATTGCACCTGATCTTTCAGTGCAGCCATGTAGCGGCCGTACGCGGGGATCGCGTCCTCAGCCGAGAACGGGTCACCCCCGTCCCCGTACATCGCCCACGTGCCGGGCATGAACTGTGCGATGCCCTGAGCACCTGCGGAACTCCGTGCACCTTCGTTCCAGCCTGATTCCTGCTTCAACTGCGCCGCAACAACACTGACCGGTAGGCCAGCGGTCTTCGCCGCAGCCTCCACCAAAGGACCCCAACCGTTAGGAATCGTCGGGGTCGACGCCAGTGTTCCGGTGTCCGTGATCGAACATGTATCGGTGCGTTCCTCGGTCTGCGTCAAGACTGCAATCGCTCCGACCCCCAACAGAGGAAGGCCGGCGAGGATCGGAACCAGTACAGCCAGTGCGACGACCGGAGCCGAGCCGCGCTTCTCATCGTCGCTCAGGAACCATTCCCCCTCATCGTTGTTTGGCTTGGTGGCACGCAGTGCTCTGACGGACCGATTAAGAGGCGCTGTCTACCGGGTTAGCTCGAGCCCTGACCTTCTACGTTTCGAGCTTAGCGCATAGTTTAAGTATGCGCTAAGCTCGCCGTGTGTTCGTTTCTGAGGCGGTGCGGCAAGATATATTCCATGCCCCGATACGTCCGTCCATACGCGTCCTCCGCAATCGAGGCAGCTATTGACGCGTTCGGCGGCAACCACGCGAAGGTGGCGGTCTTGGGGTACTTAGCAAAGCATGGGCCCTCTACGGCTGCAGAAGTAGCGGAAGGTACCGGGCTCGGCCGCCCGACGGTGAAAGCGCACCTTTACCAGTTTGCTGACTCTGGTGTTGTTGTTGCTGATCCGGCTCGGACAATGCCCGTCGAGGACCGAACTGGCCAGCGGGTCAGGTACACCGTCGTGAGTGACACAGTGCAGAGCCACCTTGACGCCTTGAAGTCTGCGTTGGGCTTGCCAGACTAGGTCGTCATTGACGAGCTCGCCCTTGCAAGGATCAGGCGCTCTTACATGACTCACTATCAGTTCCCAGGGGTGGCTCCGAAGCAGTAGTGGACACTACTGCCACAACGAGCCTAGCGCCCTTCGACGATCGTTCCAAACATGTTCAGAACGTAGGGTGCTAGCTAGTATTTTTTGGAGTCATCGAGCAGAGCTGCAATCGCATCGAGAGTGTCGTTATCTACCTCCGCCAGCGTCCGGGTTGCGAACTCCTTGACCTTCGCTCGCCGCATCGCGGCCAGCAACTCCAGCTCATGTTGGATCCGTTCGGGAACCTCACCATCGGCCTTAAGAAGGTAATCCGAATCGACTTGAAAGAAGTCGGCCAGGGCCACGATGACCTCGGAAGGCTGCTTCACGGTGGAGTCCCCCACCTTCAGGTGATGCCACCGGGTCCGAGACAGTTTCACGCCGCGCTCTGCAAGGCTGGCGGCGATGTCGTTGAACTCGAACTGCTTGCCTTCAGAGGTCACAATCACATCCAGCAGCAGGTCGATCTTCCTGCTGAGGATCTGAGATTCCCTCAGGTTTCGTTGTGCGGTGCTTTCAGTGGCCACGTCTACTTCCCCTCCAAAGTGTGAACGAGTGTCCTCTTGTCCTGCGTAAGACCGATGGAACGGCACCAGTCCTGTACTGCCTGCGTCCACTCTTCGAAATCACTATTCCACTCCAGCGTGTGATGAGCGTGATCGAACTCGACGTATGAAACGCTCGTGGCATTTCTTGCTGCGTACCTGCGGGATAACTCCACCGGCACTGACTTGTCGGCGGACCCATGGAGGACAAGCGTGGGAAAAGTCGGATCGCTGTCGGATGACGCTCCCGGCAATCGCCGAAGGCCGATTCTGGGGGACGACGGCCATCGGAAGAGATCGAATGCTGCCACTGTCCAGGCACGGAGCCACGTAGGCAGGTGCCACTGTCGAAGTGCGCTGTCGATAATGGCCGCCCAATCCAGCGCGGGCGATACGAGTACCGCGCCCACAGTCGGAAGTGCAGTTACCTCACGAGCGGCACGAAGGACGATGGATGCACCCAGGGACCATCCGACAAAAAGGACTCCCGATGCGCCGCAGCTGGCTGCGTAGGTAACGGCAGCTGCTACGTCACGCCACTCGGTAGTCCCCAGGGCGCTTCGATGCCCTGCCTGACGGCCGAGGTCGAGAGAGGTGCTGTAGGTGGGTACAAGAGACGTGAAGCCGAGTTGCTCGAAAACGCCAATCGCCCGAAGGCATTGTTGCCGAGAGCTCCCCAGGCCGTGCACGTGGATCACCCACACACCATGTGAAGGGACTCCGGGAGATACCTCCCAGGCCGGCCGTCCGTTGATGTCGACGTCCTCGTACACCAAGCCAAAGTCCAGCGGAGTCTCGCCCATAAATCCGGAGAGCTGTCCGCATCGATCGTTCGCAACCCGACAAGTGTTCCCTCGCATCACGTACCTCCGGGTGAAAGTCCCGAGGACCGGTGCGTCCAAAGCGATCAAAGGTCCACCTGACGCAGCCCGAATACTCAGTTGACCCGGGTGATCAGCGAACGATCCGCAGGTGAACTCGAGGTACTCGCCCCGGTCGTCCTCCCCATGGCCCACTACCTCCACAAGCCGACGCTGAGCCCTCGCATCGGTGACAACCCTCCGCACGTACCAGGGCAGCACCGCGAGGAGGCCGACAACAGCCGTCGACATCGACATCACACCGATCATCGGCCGCCTCATTTGGTTGCCCGTCCGTGGCGCAGGCACAGCGTTTCTGCGCGCTCCAAGGTTTCACGCTGGGCAGGTGTGAGTTTGAGGTCAGAGCTGCTTTCCACGTTCAACCAATCATGAATTTCAATGACGAGTCGATGGACTGTTTCCAGGCTCCGCCTTCCACTGCGACCCTCATGTTGCACGTCCTGAGACGTTGTCCCGACCAAGCTCACAGTCGGCGACTTTGCTACGGTCGTGAGCCATACGTTCCGAATACCCGGTTCAATCCGAGCCAGTTTTCGTCGTAAAGAGACGGACGTGACGAGCCGTCCAACGGGCGGGATGGCCAACCCGATACACAGCAGTAGAACCGTTATCAGGTACAGGAGGTCGTAGATGGGCCCCGCGGCGGACAGAAACCCAGCCGCGCCAAGGACATTGGCAACGTCCATGGCAATCACTGTTGAACATAGTGCCAGCGCTGAGAAGCAGCCGGCCCCTATGATGCTGAAACCCACTCGAAAGCGCGGTCGCCGCATCCTCGGGACGTTCTGAACACAAGTGATGAGCGTCCCGCTCATCACAGAGAAGATGTAGATGTACTGCACGGCGGAGTATGCGGCGGCCGCGACCTGGTTCCCGTAATCGCGCATGAAGGTTGGTGACGCTACCGGATCCTCAATGAGAGAGAAGCTGACGACCATCAGGACGGCCGTGGCTTGCGCCGCGCCGCGCATCCAGATCGTTCCCCTCTCTCGCAGGGCCGCTACGCGGGTTGCTCCTCGAGTGATGGCGCTAGAGAGGTAGTAGATGCCCGTGATCAATAACAGGTTCGCCACAAGGTCGAGTGCGTTAGCCCAGGGCAGCTGCGCGTTCACCCAAAGGTAAACCTGGTCGATATTCGTCGTCAGAGACGCGGCGATAAGTCCAGCTGCACGCAGCATGGAGTTATCGGGCCGCCTCCGTGCGCGCAAGGCAAGGATGAGAACGAGTACCCACATGAACACGGCTACGGCGACGGTAATCATTCGAAGTAGTCCTCATAACTGAGGATCTCTTTGCTTGATGTTCGCAAAGCAGAAGCGAGCAGATCCGCCAGGTGCTCGGCCGTGGCTTCAAGGTCCGACCGGAAGTCGCCACGAGCAAGGGCTTTGGCCACCACTTCACCAGACAGCTGCTGGAACACCTTAATTCCCTGCCAGGTCGCACCGTCGACTTCATCATGACGGAGGATCATGTGTGAAATCTCGTGCAAGATCATCTGCTGCCTGTGCAGCGGACCGCGCGTCACCGAATGGTAGACAACGTCGACGTTCTCGCGGGGGATCCACAACCCGCAGATCTTCTTGCCGGTCAGCTTCGCTGTTTCCACGATGACGATCCGCCGGCCGCGGGTACGCTCTACGTGCGCGATCAGCAGCGCCAGAGTCAGGTGCGTCGGAAGGCCCAGCTGCAGAAACGCATCCATCGCAAGAGAGCGCAGTCGGTCATCCATGCATCTCCTCAAGCCGTAATGGAGTCTCCAGTCTAGTTCGGAACATGTTCCAATCGTGTAGCGTTAGAGTCACATTTTTGTCAGGCAGCTGAAGGAGCTTCACGTGGTGCGCGACACGCCTACCCATGGCTTGTTCCCACGGCAGCTAAAGCCTAGGGCTAGAGTGACTTCTATGGGAAAGACACTGAGGAGACCTCGCGGCGCTGCGCTCAACATGACGCAGGTCAACTACAAGGTGCCCAACGACTGCAAGGCCAAGCTGGAGAACGTGTCTCAACAGCTTGGAGTCAGTGCCGCTGAAGGCCTGGAGTTGATTCTCAAGCACCTCGAACTCAATGACGACGGGCTGCCCCCCTGGGCCGACCGAGACATCATTCCGGAGGCGCTGCACATGGCGAAAGCCAGTTAAACGACGAAGGCCCGCTTAGCGCGGGCCTTCATCCAAGTTTTCGAGCTTCACACCGTCATATCCGCCAAGATCCTCGGTGAGAAGCTCCGCAGCCACTGCTTTCGCTGTGCCTGTTTGCTACTACGAGAAAGATTCTACTACACGTGCTGGAAGCTCCTCTAGTCGTTCACGCCTCGCCACGCCGCAACGATTCACACGCCGACGATGCGTGGGTTCTGGCGCCCCTCATCGCAGGCCAGCAGTTCTACCGCCTTGGACGGTGGAAGGACGGCCGGTTCCAGTACCCGCGGCCCACTGCTCCCCGGCCGATCACCAAGACGGTGCCTGCACAGCCTGCAGCAGTCATGCTGCACGACGTCGATGGCACCGTCCGCACACTTGTCCTCGACCTCGACACCTCTAAGGCCCGGAAGTCGGTCGTCGACGACGACGCCCGGCGCCTCGGAAAGATCCTGCACGCAGCCGGCCTCGCCTACGTCGAGGATGAGTCCCCCAGTGGCGGCCGCCACCTGTACGTGCCGCTGCAGGAGCCGATGACGGCGGCCGAGGCCCGTCAGCTGGTCGAAGCCCTCGGACGCCGGGCGGTCAGCCTTGATCCGAGCCCGCACCAGAACGTCGTCCACGGCTGCATCCGCGTCCCCGGATCCGCCCACAAGTCCGGCGGCCACCAACGCCTCGTTACGCCACTTACGGATGCTTACGGGATCTTTACCCGCCGCAACCCCGTCAGCGCGGTAGTAGCCCTGCGCACGGCTTTGGCTCCGGAGTTGTATCGCCTCGAGCAGCAACGCCGCACCCAGGCACGCACAGAAGCGGCGACAGCAGCCGTCCACACGATGGCCAAGAGCTCCGCAGCACCCTCGGTACCGTCGGCAGGGAACGAGCGGCCGCTGCGCTCCGTGGCCCGCACTGGGCTGTACGACACCAGCCGGTACGCCAGCGACTCCGAGGCCCGCATGGCGGTCCTGAACCACTTCGCCGCCTGCCACTGGAGCCTCGACCAGGTCCAGGCCGGCATGAACGGGCAATACGCCGGTCTCGCCGCCCTCTACGGGGCCAAGACCGACCGGCTCCTGCCCCTGGAATGGGCCAAAGCCCAGGCCTTCACCGCCACCCGGACACCTGCGAAAAGCCCCTTCCCGCGCACCGGGACGAAGACTGCGCACAAATACGACACAAGCCCTACTTTGCTCACGGGGGGCAGCCCTACAGCCGCTCCTTCACCGGGATTCCCGGCAAGCTCGTCTTCGATCCATCAGCTCGTGAACGACCTCGAGAATGTCCTCTACGCGAGCCTCGACTACCGGCTGATGGAACGAGGCAGAGAAGGTATCCACCTCCGCTTCCTGATCCGTGCGGTGCTGGCGTACATGCGGACCATGGAAACGAACATCCTCGACGTCGGCTGTCGCACCTTCGCCCTCGCCCTTGGCAAGAGCCACGCCACGATCGCACGGCTCCTGCCGGTCCTCGAGCACGCATCAGCAGGGATCCTCACCCGCATCGACCGGGGCCGCGGGAAGAACGCCGACACGTACGCCGTGCAGCTCCCCGAACACTTCCAGCAGCTCGCCCGCGAGCTCACCTGGCGCAAGGGCAAGATCCACGCCATTCGGCCCGTGTTCCGGGTCCTCGGCGATGTCTCAGCCCTTGCCTACGAGGCGATCGAGCGTGGGCACCGCTCCCCCACCACCGCCGAGCTCACCCGCACTACCGGGATCTCACGCCGGGCCCTCACCGACCATCTGGCCGGCATGGAGGCGTTGGGCATGATTCGCCGGCACCACGGCCGCTGGGAGATCGTGGCCACCACGAATCTCGCCCAGCTCGCGGACCGGCTCGGTGCCACCGAGGACCGGGAGGCTCAGCTCACCCGCTACCGCAAGGAACGCGCCGCCTGGCACGCCTGGCTCGACCGGCACCTGGTCCCCCAGCTCGAGGAGCACGAGCTCTACGACGTGGAAGCGGACGAATACTGGCAGCCACCGATCGAGGACGAGTACGAGCATCAACGCGCGCTATGGGCCGCAGCCTGATCCAAGGTTTTGCTGCCTCAGATTGAGGAATACTGATCTTGTGATCGTCATCGTCCCTGATACAAATATCCTGTTCAACTCTCCCTTGCTGGATGCTGGCCCGTGGAAATCACTAGGCGACCACCGAGAGGAATGGGCGATTCAGATCGCCGTCCCAGACGTTGTCGAGATGGAAACCATCCGTAAGGTTCGAGAAAAATGGACCCAAGAGTGCAAGCCGTTCGAGGACGCGCGTCTGGGAAAGTTTGGCTTACAGGATGACGTGACGGCGATTACTAAAGCGATCAAGGCTCGTATCGACAGCTACGAAGCCGACCTGATGAGAAGGTTCACCGAACTCGGAGCCGAAGTCGTCTCACCGTCGGCAGTGGATCATCTTGAAATCGCAAATCGTGCTGCCTATGGAATTGCTCCCTACCAACACAGAACAAGAGACGGCTACAGAGACACGGTGATCTGGCTCACTGTCATGTCTATAGCCGAGGAGAACCCGGACGCCGAAGTGTGGTTTGTCAGCGACAACCACAAAGACTTCGGCCCTATCCCGCCGAACTGGACCGGGGATAACCAAGGAAGTCACAACGACTGCCCCATCCTCTTTCATTCTCACCTTCGAAAGGACCTGGACGCTCGAGGGCTGGTGCAGCGGGTGAAATATGTGACCAGCCTGCAGACTTTGGAACAACACCTTGCTGCACTTCACGGACCCATCTCCGACGATGAGATGACTGCTCTCATCTCAGAGCTGGACGGGCCCGCACTGTCATTCCTCCTGGAGGAGCAGATGAACGGTCAGGAGATCTCTCCGTCCCAAGCAGCGCTGTCCCTGAACGCGGTCTCCGCTTCGATAGCGAACGCTGATTCCACCGGCTACACCTGGCACTACTCAGATCCTGCACGACGTGGCCAAGGCCGATGGACAGCAAACTTTGAGATCACTGTCGACGCAACTATTCAGACAAGGACGCACAGTGGGGATGCCGTGCTGGTATCAAAGCCCCTGAAGACCGGGGGACGAATCACTTTCAATCAGTCGTCAAAGGTCGAGAGTCTTGAACTTTTCACTATTGAGTCGCTGCCAAGCGATCCAAACAGATCCCTATGGACAGAGGAGGCGCGACGCCAGCGCATGGTTTCCCTGGCCTACCTCAATCTGTTCGACTTCCCCGGGCCGCTGCCCGAGATCGACACCTCATCTTGGCTACCTGGTATCAAGTGGTCCGATTTTTTGAAGTCTCACTTCGATACAGCAGGGATGCTTCCGGGGTTCGATCTTTCGGGCTTCGTGCCCCCCATCGACGTAAGAGGGATGTTCGGTGGCGTTGACTTATCAGACGTCGCGGCGACCCCGGGAGTCGCGAACCTCATCCGGGCAGCAGGTGCGCTAACACAGGCAGAGCAATCCTCGTCCGAGCATGATTCAGGCGTGGAGAAGTCGGCGGACTCACCGCTGGACTTGCAATCCATCACAAACGTAAACCCAGGCGAAGACTCCCCTGGGTTCCAGAATCGTCAAAAGAAAGATGACCAATGAGTTGGAGACGCTACTGAAGCTTTGAGCCTCCTGCACCCAGGTGCACGGCACAAGCCCCCCACGCTTCGCTGCTTGTCCCGCGCACAGGGGCACAGCAGGAACCACCCTGACCGCCTGCACACCCCCACCACCGTCAGCGACACCGGATACCTCACCTCGGAGTGAGCGGCGGGCGTGCACAGCCTCCGCGGGCGCGCTCGGGGTATAGAACACCAACAGAGCCGGTGCTCTGCGCAGATGGAGGACCACGGAACACCGGCTGCCGCGCTACGGAGGTCACGCCGGTTCCGGCGGTGGTCGTCCGGTCAGGGTCACTCGCCGGGGAGGTTTTTGACGGGAATCTCGCGCCGGGTGCATTGGTCCGGGCGCACCCACGCTGTGCGGGCCCGGGAGAACTCGATCCACTGCGCGTACACGGCCTCTTTGGTCCATGCCATGGCGAAGCCCTTCACGGTCTGCTGCTGCCCGTCCGGGTACTCCAGCTCCACCCACAGGGCCGGCGCCTTTGTGGGCTCCGTGACCGGTGTGCTGGGTGGGGGGAGCTGGAGTGGGGGTTCGAAACGGTCCGCGCTCGGCGGGATGCCATGCCAACCGGGGCGAGGAACGGGGGTCATCGGCACATCGTAGCGGTCTCCCCCGACACCAGGCTCCGACCACTCCCCCGGTGAGTAAGTGGTCAGTCGGTCAAGGGGTGACCGTACGGGTAATCAACCCACGCACCCGGGGTGCCGTCCGTACCGGCAACCGCGTCGGCACCATGCCGGGTAGACCAGAAATCAGCCGGGTACCGGCCATGCATCAGCGCCGTGCTGAGATTGACGTCGTGCTGCACCTCGCCGTCCCGGTAGCGGACGTCATAGACGATCCACGTGCCCACACGTTTCCTGCGCAGGATGAGCGAACGATGCTCCCTCTTCACCTGCGTCGCACGGACGTGGACTGGTAACTCCACAGCCTGACCCGGGCCGGCCCCAGTCCCCTCGGCGGAACCCATCTCCTACGAGGCCCGATCCGCGTGAATGGCGATCAGCCGCTGGCCCTCCGGCACCCGGGACAGCATCAGAGCTTTCGCCTCCTCGTAGGACGAGCCCTCAGCGCTCACCTGATCCACCTCATCGCCCCGAATAACACCCGTAACAACCATCAGATCAGCCTAACGGCGTGCAGTACTGCCCCGGCCTAACCGGTGATGCAGCTTCCAACCCGCTCAGCCCAAACCCTTAGGCGTTGTGATACTCATTTACTCATGAGAGTATGTGAGTAAATGAGTATCTGAGTAAATGAGTGAAGGAAGGTTGCCGTTGAAAGTCATCGCCGTACTGAACCAGAAGGGTGGCGCCGGGAAGACAACCCTGGCCACGCATCTAGCCCGAGGACTTCAGCTCTCGGGGCAATCTACCCTCCTCGTCGACTCCGACCCTCAGGGAAGTGCCCGTGACTGGGCCGCAGTTCGCGAGGATCACCCGCTAACCGTCCTCGGGATCGATCGACCCACCATTGACAAGGACATCAAAGCCCTGGCCAAGGTGGACTACGTCGTTATCGACGGAGCCCCGCAAGCTGCCGACCTCGCCGTATCCGCCGTGAAAGCAGCTGACGTCATCCTGATCCCCGTCCAGCCTTCGCCCTACGACATATGGGCCACCTCGGACCTCGTGGACTTAGTGAAGCGTCGCATCGAGATTACGGACGGCAAGTTGCGCGCAGCTTTCGTAGTCTCGCGCGCAATCGCTGGCACGAACATCGGCAAGGACATCGCCCAGGTTCTTGAAGGCTACGAGCTGCCCGTTCTCACTAGTCGCATCCACCAGCGTGTTGACTACCCCGGAACGGCAGCTACCGGCAGCACCGTCTTGGAAATGTACCCAAAGTCTGAAGCAGCCAAGGAAGTCCTCGAACTGATCGCCGAAGTTGAGCAGTTCACCAACGCGGAAATGAGTATTTGAGTAAATGAGTAGCCTTGGAAATCTCGGCCCAGGCCGTCCCAGCGCAACCAAGAGCAGGGACAAGCTCATGAAGTCCCTCGAGGACGAAGAGCCCACCCGCCGCGTGAACTTCGAACTTGCCTCGACTAAGCACCAGAAGTTGCGCATCCAAGCAGCAAAACGCGGCATGTCCATCAAAGACTTCCTCACTGCGTACATCGACTCACTCCCTGATGAGTAAATGAGTGAATGAGTGAATGAGTACCAGGCTCATCTGTGCCGTTGGTCCAGGGTTACCGGCACGACGGAGCGAAGGGCGGCCCTCAGTGCTATCGGTGATCTGCCGATCTTGAGATGGGAAGCTTGAGTAT